>JAEYRQ010000507.1 GCA_023435545.1 Pseudomonadota bacterium
ATGCTGGGGACAATCGCGATCGGCGGCGGCCGTCTGGTCGACGGTACCGGCGCCGAGCCCGTCGACAACGCGCTGGTGATCGTCCAGGACGGCCGCATAACCCATGCCGGCAAGGCGGATGGCGTCGCCATCCCCCGCGGGGCGAGGATGATCGAGGCCGATGGCGCGACCGTCATGCCCGGTCTGTTCGACGTGCACGTGCACATCTCGCTCAGCGCCCCGTCGAGCCTGATCGCGGAGGTCACCGCCCGCTCGGTCGGCGAGGCGGCGTTCGAGGTGGCGAACAACCTCGCAAGCACGGTGGCGGGCGGCGTCACCACGATCCGCACGGTCAGCGATCTCGCCCATCTCGACATCGACGCGATGAAGGCGGTGTCGAAGGGCAAGCTGCCGGGGCCGCGCATCTATCCGTGCGGGCGCGGGCTGACCACCACCGGCGGACACGGCGACATCATGCCGTGCTGGCTCAGCCAGTCGCACGGCGACATCTCCGAGGTGGTCGACGGCCCCGACGAAATCCGCAAGGGCATCCGCAGGCAGGCCAAGGCTGGTGCCAAGTGGATCAAGCTGTTCCAGACCGGCGGCGTCGTCGATCCGCACGGGCGGCTCGACGCCGAGGAGTTCCTGCCGGCCGAGTTCGAGGCGGCGGTGGAGGCGGCAAAGCTGCTCGGCCTGCCGGTCTGCGTGCACGCCCACAACAAGCCGGCGATCCTGCGCTGCATCACGGCCGGCTGTCGCTCGATCGAGCACGGCATGCTGTTCGACGAGGAATGCGCGGAACTGGCGGCGAAGCACGGCACCTGGCTGGTGCCGACGCTCACCGTGATGGACCGCATCCTCGTGCACGGCGCCCAGGCGGGAATCCCCGACTTCATGATCGAGAACGTCAAGCAGCGCACCGCCAAGCACCACGAGTACGTGAAATACGCCTACGATGTCGGCGCCAACATCGCCTGCGGTACCGATGCCGGCTCGCTGCTCACCCCGCACGGTTCCGGCGGACGCGAGATCGTGCAGTTCGTCAAGTGCGGGCTGACGCCGCTGCAGGCGATCGAGGTCGGAACGCGCAACACCGCGAAGCTGCTGAACGCCGACACCGGCGTCCTGGAGGCCGGCAGGCCGGGCGACGTGATCGTGGTGGAGGGCGACGTCCTGACCGACATCCGCCGCCTAGAGGTCCCCGGCAACATGCGCCAGGTCTTCGTCGCCGGCACCCGGGTGGCCGCGGAGGGCAGCCCCGCGGTGCATTGAGGGGCGGGAGATCGATCGGGAAGGCCTTGCCGGCACAGGTCCCCGCTGCCTGCGGCGGCCCGCAGGGCCGGGACGTGCGGGAATTCAGCGCGGGCGGCCGCTACACCGTGAACGCCCAGCCCTCGGTGATCGCCGCGTAGCCGGCGCCCTCGCGGACGACGTGGGCGAAGCCGGGGAAGTGCAGGTGCATGCCGCCGACCAGCAGCCGGTCGGTCGCCACCATGTCGAGCACCCGGCGGCGGGAGGCGGCGGCGGCTTCCGGATCGCTGTCGAAGATCATCGTCGCGCTCGGACGGCGAAGCTGGATCTCCGGAACGTGGCAGGTGTCGCCCCAGATCAGCATGGACTCGTTCCCCGAAGCGATCAGATAGGCGGTGTGGCCCGGCGTGTGGCCGGGGATGGGCAGCGCGGTGACGCCCGGAAACACATCGCCCTCGGCATGCCTGCGCCGGTCGGCGTAGGGCTTGACCTGGAAGCGGCCCCACTCGAAGTAGCGCAGCTTCTGCCGATCGTTGGCTTTCGACATCGCCGCATCATCGTGCCAGTGCCTGACATCGGCCTCCGAAACCACCAGTTCGGCATTCTCGAAGTTGCGCGTGCCGTCGGCGGCCGTCAGCGCATTGGAATGGTCCGGGTGGACATGCGTCAGCAGCACGGTATCGACGTCGGCGAAGGTGACGCCCGTTGCCGCCATTGACTCGGGCAGCCTGCCCAGCGTCGGCCCCATCGAATCCGCCGAGCCGGTGTCGACCAGCGCGACGCGGTCCTTGGTGCGGATCAGGAAGCAGTTGATCGAGATGCGCGGCGGCGAGGGCCGGAAGGCGGCGCCGAGCACGTCGTCGACCTCCGCGGGGTCGACATTTCGGAAGATTTCGTAGTTTCCGTCCATGTAGCCGTCGCAGAGCGCGGTAACGAGGAGGTCGCCGATGCGGCGGTGGTAGACACCGGGGATCTGGTCAGTCGGCAGGGCGGTCATCGGCTGGTCCTCTGCGGGTCTCGTTCTGCCGCCGGTCAGGCGGTGCGGCGGCGGGCTGTCGCGGTGGCCGGCAGGTCGAGATCGCGCAGGCTGGCGATCCGGCGCAGGCCCACGAGCTGGTCGAACAGGCGGCTGGCCTGCTCCGGCGCCAGGCGGCCGTCGACGCAATCCATGAACTTGGCGCGGAGCCCGTCGCGGCCGAGCGGGTTCTGCCAACTTCCGCGGGCGAACTGCACGGGGGCGTGGGTCAGCACCTCGCCGGTGGAGAGCTCCACCTCGACCGTGTCGGGGGGCGAATCCGGCATGCCGGCAATGCCGTCGTGGATGGCGGCGCAGGCGACCTTGCGCATCGCCTCGATCACCTCGGGGCGGCGGACGAAGTCGTCGCTCAGCTCAGAGATCCCGACGCGGCGGGCGACGAGCGCGCTCGCCATGGCGAACTCCATCGAGAACTTCGCCTCCAGTCCGGTCTTCGGTTCGTGATTGCGCAGCATCAGCAGTTCGGGAACGCCCGCCCCGACGCGGATCTCCCGCACGTCGGCGGGTTTCAGATCGTGCGCCTCGACGATGTCGAGCATCGCGTCAATCGCCCGGTGGGTGGAGTAGCAGAGCGGGTAGAGCTTGATGTTCAGACCGAGGTCTGCCATCCGCCAGTGCTGCCCCAGTCGGTAATTGCGTTCCTCCAGGTCCGGCGTGCCGGAGGGGGAATGGGCGCGCAGGTAGCCGGTGCGATGCTCCAGAACGTCGGGCGAGGCGGTGAAGCCGCGCGCGGCGAGACGAGCGGCGATGATGCCCGACTGGCCGGCGCGGCCGGCGTGCAGCGGCTTGGTCATTGTGCCGAAGTTGGCGACGAGCCCGGAGCCTAGCGAGGCGCCTACCGCGATGGCGTTGGCCGCGCGGTCGGCGTCGAGGCCGTGCAGCACGGCGCAGGCGGATGCGGTGGCCACGGTGCCCTGCACGGCAGTCGGGTGGAATCCGCGGTCATGTAGTTTGCCGGGCTCGAGCGCATCCATCAACGCCCAGAGTTCGTAGCCCGCCGCGTAGGCGGCCAGCGCCCGCTCGCCGGAGACGCCCAGCGCATGGCCCTCTGCCAGGATCGCCGGGGCGAGCACGGTGCTGGGATGCCCGTCGATGCCGACGTCGTCATAGTCCAGCGCGTGGCCGGCGACGCCGTTGACCAGCGCCGCGTCGGCTGGCGCCAGCATCTCGCCGGAGGGGATCAGCGGCGCGGTGTCAGGCCCTGAGGCCGGCGCGACCAGTTCCCGCACCAGCCGGGGCGCGTCCTCGCCTGAGCCTGCGATCATCACCGCGACGCAATCGGTGGTGCCGAAGGCGGCGGCGTCGAGGCAGACGTCGGGGACCGTTTTCGGGTCGAGCCCTGCGAGGAACTCGGCGGCCTGTCGTGTCAGCCCGGTCATGGCATCCGGCTCCGGTTGTCGGGTCAGTACGAGCGCGGCATGCCGAGCACGTGCTGGCCCACATAGGCAAGGATCAGGTTCGTGGAGATGGGCGCGGTCTGGTAGAGCCGGACCTCGCGCCACTTGCGCTCGACGTCGTATTCGCGCGCGAAACCGAAGCCGCCATGGGTTTGCAGGCAGGCCTCGGCGGCGTTCCAGGTCGCCTCCGAGGCGAGCATCTTGGCGATGTTGGCCTCCTCGCCGCACGGCCGGCCGGCGTCGAACAGCGCGGCCGCCTTGCGGCACATCAGATCGGCTGCCTCGAGTTCGGCATAGGCGCGGGCGAGCGGGAACTGGACCCCCTGGTTGGCGCCGATCGGCTTGCCAAAGACGACGCGCTCCTTCGCGTAGTCGACGCCCTTCTTCAGGAGCCAGCGGCCGTCGCCGATGCATTCGGTCGCGACCAGGATGCGCTCGGCGTTCATGCCGTCGAGGATGTAGCGGAAGCCCTTGCCCTCCTCGCCGATAAGGTTCTCGGCGGGGACCTCCAGGTTGTCGAAGAACACTTCGGTGGTGTTGTGGTTGATCAGCGCCTTGATCGGCTTGATCTCGACGCCGTTGCCGCGCGCCTCGCGAAGATCCACCAGGAACACCGACAGGCCGTCGGTGCGCTTCTCGACCTGATCGGCGGGCGTGGTACGGGCGAGCAGCAGCATCAGGTCGGAATAGAGCGCCCGCGAGGTCCAGACCTTCTGGCCGTTGACGATGTAGCGGTCGCCCTTGCGCACGGCGCGGGTCTTGAGCTGAGTGGTGTCGGAGCCGGTGGTCGGTTCGGTGACGCCGAAGGCCTGCAGGCGCAGTTCGCCCGAGGCGATGCCGGGCAAGTAGCGGCGCTTCTGCTCCTCGCTACCGTGCCTCAAGAGCGTGCCCATGATGTACATCTGGGCGTGCGCGGGGCTGGCGATGCAGCCGCTGGCGTTGATCTCCTCGAGGATCACTGCGGCGGCCCTGAGCGGCAGGCCGGAGCCGCCGTATTCCTCGGGAATGAGGGCGCCGAGGAAGCCGGAGGCGGTCAGCGCGTCGACGAAGGCGCTCGGATAGGCCTGGTCCTCGTCGAGCAGGCGCCAGTAGGCGGGCGGGAAGTCCGCTGCGATGCGGCGGACCGCCTCGCGCAATTCCGGGAAGTCTTCGCCGAGCTCGATGTGGACGGCTTCGCCCGCCGCCGCGTGGTTGATCTGGTCCA
This sequence comes from Pseudomonadota bacterium, assembly GCA_023435545.1. Taxonomy (GTDB): domain Bacteria; phylum Pseudomonadota; class Alphaproteobacteria; order Rhizobiales; family Tepidamorphaceae; genus Tepidamorphus. Next base: position 4,868 of record JAEYRQ010000507.1, read on the forward strand.
TTGTCTTCCTTCCGGGAAAGGTTCAGGCGGCGCGCGCTGCGGGCCTGTAGGTCTTGGGAAGGCCGGCGCGGGCCACCGCCCCGTAGAACCTCTCGCCCGGCAGCCAGGTCTCGACCGTGCGGCGCAACTTCACCAGCGCCTCGATGTCAATGCCGGTATCGAAGCCGAGCGACTCGAGCAGGAAGGCGGTGTCCTCGCTGTCGATGTTGCCGGTGGCGCCGGGCGCGAAGGGGCAGCCGCCGAGCCCACCGAGCGAGGCGTCGAAGGCACGCACGCCGACCTCCAGCGCCGCCGTCACATTGGCGAGGCCGAGACCGCGGGTGTCGTGGAAATGGCAGGCGACAGGCACGTCGCCAACCGCGGCGATCACGGCGCGCATCAGGCTGCGGACCTGGCCGGGATTGCCGTAGCCGACGGTGTCGGGAACGACGATCTCGTCGGCGCCGAGTTCCACCAGCTTCGCGGCGATCTCCACCACGCGCTTCTCCGGCACCGCGCCGGAGATGGTGCAGCCGAATGCGGTGGCGATGCCCGATCCGACCTTCGCTCCCGGTGCCCGCTCGTTCCTCAGTGCGATGATCCGGCCGAAATCCTCGATCGACTCAGCCGTGGTGCGGCGCACATTGGCGAGGTTGTGCTCCTCGCTGGCCGAGAGCACGTAGTTGATCTTCCTGACGCCGATCTCGTAGGCGCGCTCGGCGCCCTTCAGGTTCGGCACCAGGGCGGAGGCCTCTAAGCCGCCGATCTTCAGCGCGCCGGCGGCGACCTCTGCGGCGTCGCCGAACTGCGGAACGACCTTCGCCGGGACGAATGAGGTGACCTCGATCTCCCGGACGCCGGCAGCCGCCTCGCGGCGGCACCATTCGAGCTTCTGCTCCGGCGTGAGGATGGTCTTCACCATCTGCAAGCCATCGCGCAGGCCAACCTCGCGCAGATGCGCCTTCTCGGTCATGTCACGGTCCTCCTAGCGGCCCTTGAAGGCGGGCTTGCGCTTCTCGTTGAAGGCCAGCACGCCCTCGCGGCGGTCCTCGGTCGGGACCATGCGATTATAGGCCTCGATCTCGAAGGCGAGACCGTCCCAGATCGACATGTCGAGGCCGCGCTGGATCGACTGCTTGGCCTGGCGCACAGAGATCGGCGCGTTGCCGGCGATGCGCTCGGCGGTGGCGAGGGCTGCGGGCAGGAGACCGGCGGATTCGCAGACACGATTGACCAGGCCCCAGGTCTCGGCCTCGGCGGCGGTGAAGGGCAGGCCGGTCAGGATGATCTCCTTGGCGCGGCGCGAACCGACCGCGCGGGCGAGGTTCTGGGTGCCGCCGGCGCCTGGCATGATGCCGAGCGTCACCTCGGTCAGCGCGAAGCGGGCATTGGCCGAGGCGTAGACGAAGTCGCAGGCCGCCGCGATTTCGCAGCCGCCGCCATAGGCCGCGCCGTTCACCGCGCAGATGAGCGGCAGCGGGCAGCCAACGACGGCGCGCACCATGCGCTCGAAAATCGCGTGCTGGGCAGCCCACGTCTCGTCCGACATGCCCTTGCGTTCCTTCAGGTCGCCGCCGGCGCAGAACGCCTTCTCGCCGCGCCCGGTCAGGATCAGGCAGCGCAGGTCCTGTTGGTCGACGAGGAAGGTCTCGAACAGCGCCATGAGGTCGAGCCCCATCTGCGTGTTCATCGCGTTGGACGCTTCAGGCCTGTCCAGCGTGATCACCATCACGTAAGGCGAGGGGCGATCCGTGGAGATCGTCTCAAAGCTGGTTTGCAAGGCGCTTCCTCTTGGTCTTGTTCAGGCCGGAGTGCTGGTCTTCTTCAGGCTGGCGTCGTGCTCGCCCAGCGCGGGGGCGGGCGACGCCTGACGCGGGCGCTCGCCGTCGAAGGCGAGAGGTACGCCCATCAGCTGGAGGCCGCCGCTGTCAACCGACATGCCGAGCGCGGCCGTCTGCGGATGGCGGGCGACCTGGTCGACGGTGAGCAGCGGCGCATTGGGCACGCCGAGTTCGTCGAGACGGGCGGCGAGCTCGTCCGGCTGCCAGCGCGACACCGCCTCCTCGATGATCGGCAGCAGCTTGCGTCGGTTCCTCACGCGGGCGGCGTTGCTGGCGTAGTCAGGATCGGTTACCAGGGGCTTGAGACCCAGCACCGAGCAGAGCTTGCGGAACAGGTTGTCGTTGCCGGCGGCGATCATCAGCCAGCCGTCGGCGGTCCGGTAGGCCTGGTAGGGGACGATCTCGGCAACGCCTGACCCGTAGGGCTTGCGCACATCGCCGGCTGCCTCGTAGCCGGCGAGCGGGATCGTCATCCAGGCCAGTCCGGTCTCGTAGAGCGAAGTCGAAACGCGGGTGCCCTCGCCGGTCTGGGCGCGGGCGATCAGGCTCGACAGCAGGCCGATCACGGTCCACATGCCCGACCCCATGTCGACCAGCGACACGCCGACGCGGACAGGTGGGCGGTCGCCTTCTCCGGTTACGCTCATGATTCCGGTCGAGGCCTGCACCAGCGGGTCGTAGCCCGGCTTCCTGGCGAGCGGCCCCGTCGCGCCGAACGCACCGATGTCGCACCAGATCAGGGAGGGCTTCTCGGTGCGCAGGATTTCCGGCGTCAGCCCGAACCGCTCGAGGATGCCGGGTCGCAGGTTCTGGATGACGGCATCCGCTTCCTCGACGATCAGGCGGCGCAGAAATGCCGCGTCGTCGGGATCGGCGTAATTGACGGTGATACCTTCCTTGCCGCGGTTCAGCGCCGCGAAGGAGGAGGAGGTATCGCCCCAGAAGGGCGGGCCCCAGCCGCGCGCGTAGTCGCCGCCGTCCGGGTTCTCGACCTTGATGACGCGCGCCCCGAGGTCGGCCAGGATCAGTCCGGCATAGGGAGCCGCGACGCTGTGGCCGAGCTCGACGACGACGATGCCGTCGAGCGGTTTGCGGTGATCCATCATCCACCGCTCGCTTGTCGCGCAAACGGTAATGTGGCAACGTGCGGCTCGTCAATATAACGTTTCATCAAATCGCATCTGCCCCATCGGCGGCTGGCACGACAGGGTGTCGGATGCGTCGGGAGGATCATGAAGCCGATATCCTGGAAGTCCGAATGGCTGCCGCTCGCCAGCCAGCACGCCCGCCGGATCGCGGTGACCGATGCCCGCGGCGATGTCACCTATGCGGAGCTCTACGCCGCCGCCGCGGGAGTCGCCATCCGCCTCCTAGATGCGGGAGTGAGGCCCGGCGCGCCGGTGGCGACTATGCTGCCCAACGGCCGGGAGGCGGTCGCCGCCAGCCTCGGCGTGGCGCTGGCCGGCGCGGCCGAGGCGCCGATCAATCCGGGGTTTTCCACAGGCGAGGCACGACACTGCCTCAGCGTCGCCGGCGCGCGGCTGCTGCTGACGTCGTTGGCACTCGACACCGGCTTCGCGGGCGCGGGCGAAGGCTGCGAGGTGATCGCGGTCGAGGACGTCGGGCCTGTGACATTGGGTAGCCTGCCGGATATCCACGTCGATCCCGGCACCTGGGGACGGATCATGTTCACCTCGGGAACGACTGGAAAGCCCAAGGGAATAGTGCATTCGCACGGCGGCCGGTGGATAGCCAACATCCTGCAGCGCGCCAGCATGCCGGTGGCGGCAGCGCCCGGCCGGCGCATCCTGCTGATGACGCCGTATTCGCACGGGGCGAGCCTTCTGACCCAGGCCTTCCTGGACGGCGGCGCCTCGGTGCTGCTCACCAGTGGTGTGGAGCCGGAGGCGGTGCGCCGGGTGCTGCGTGGCGGAGAGGTCGACCAGATCTTCGCGCCTCCGACCGTGCTGTCGAAACTCGTCGAAGCGTTGGACGGCGAGAGAATTACAGCGATCTCAGCGATCTTCACCGGTACAGCGCCGCTGTCAGCCGAGCTTTATGCGCGGGCGAGAGCCATCTTCGGTCCGGTGGTCCGCATCACCTTCGGCAAGACCGAGGTGTTCAACCCAATCACCGTGCTGACGCCGGAAGAGACCGACCGCTGGTATCGCGACCGCGTATCGCAGTCCAGCATCTGCGTGGGCTGGCCCGCCAGCGGCGTCGAGGTGGTGATCGGCGAGGAAGAGGCAGCTCCGCCGGATTTTCCCGCCGAGGCCGCCGAGCCAGACCAACCGCGCATGGGGCCAGTGCTCATCCGCGCCCAGCACATGCTGGTCGCCACGCTGGCCGAAGGCCAGGTGATCGAGCACGGTCCCGAAGAATTTCACCGCACCGGTGACCTCGGGTTCGTTGACGACGACGGGCGGCTGCATCTGGTCGGGCGGGAGGCGGACGTGATCAAGACCGGCGGCTACCGGGTGACGCCGGAGGAAATCGAGGCGCAGTTGCGCCCGCTGCTGCCCGGCGGCGAAATTGTCGTGGTGGGGCTTCCGTCCGCCTATTGGGGGGAGGTGATCGCGGCGGCCGTCGCCGGTGCGCCCGAGGGCTGGGAGGAGGCACTCGCGCCAGCCATCGAGGCGATGACGAAGTACAAGCGGCCGCGGATCCTCGCCGAGATTGCCGCAATTCCCCGCAACGCCATGGGCAAGATCGTGCGCGGTCGGGTCCGCGAGGCCATCCTGGAAGGCAATCGCTACGTCGACGGCCGCTATCCACGGCTGGAGCCGGGCGACGACGCAGAATCCGCCGCGTGAGCCATTCGGAGTGTTGACACGAGCTCCGATGCGACGATACGGTATGAAACGTTTCATCACCGGCGGCTCGCAAATCCCCGGGATGGGCGGGCTCGACTCATTCCAAGTGGTCGGGCGGTGAACGAAAAGACACACTGACTGGAGGACGCATGCGGCGGGTCGGCATCGATGTGGGCGGAACGTTCACGGACGTCGTCATGTTCGACGATGCCAGCGGCGCGGTATGGTCCACCAAGGTCCCGACAACCCCGCATGATCCGACCGTCGGCGCGCTCGACGGCCTGAAGGCGATCGTCTCGCTCAGCGAGTCGAGGCCAGGAGCGGTGGATTTCGTCGGCCACGGCACCACGATCGCCACCAACATGGTGATCGAGGGCAAGGGCGCGAAGACTGGCTTGATCACCACCCGCGGCTTCCGCGACATCCTGGAGCTCAGGCGCGGCTGGCGGCACGATCGGGCCGATCTTTACGATCTGTTCTTCGAGGCGCCGCGCGAACTCGTTCCACGTTTCCTTCGGCGCGAGGTGAACGAGCGCATCGCCTATGACGGCTCGGTGGAGACCGGGCTCGACGAGGCGGATCTGGACGAGTGCCTCGAGGGCCTGAGAGGCGACGGCGTCGAGGCGCTGGCAATCTGCTTCATGAACTCGCCGGTGAACGAGGCGCACGAGCGCCAGGCGCTCGGCCGCGTGCGCGAACGGGTAAACGATGTCTTCGTGACCGGCTCGGTCGAGGTGAATCCCGAGATCATGGAGTACGAGCGCACCTGCACGACCGTGGTGAACGCGATGCTCGGGCCGCGCTGCGGCCAGTACGCGACCACCTTCACCCGCAAGGCGCGGGAGCTCGGAATCGAGGCAGACATCTACTTCATGCAGTCCAACGGCGGTTTGACTCCGCCGGAGGCGATCAACGAGCGGCCGGTGACGCTGCTGGCCTCCGGTCCGGCCGGCGGCGTGACCGCGGTCGCCAGGCTCTGCGAGCGCATGGGGATCGCCAACGCGATCGCCGGCGACATGGGCGGGACCAGCTTCGACGTGTCGCTGGTGCGCGAGGCGCGCCCGGAGATGCGCAATTCGACGCTGCTCAACACCTACACGATCCGCTGTCCCAACATCGACATCATCTCGATCGGCGCCGGCGGCGGCTCCATCGCGTGGATCGACGGGGCAGGGGGCATGCGCATCGGGCCGGAGAGCGCGGGCGCGGATCCAGGACCGGCATGCTATAGCCGCGGCGGCACCCGACCGACCGTCACCGACTGCAATCTCGTGCTCGGCCATGTCGACCCGGGCAGCTTCATGGGAGGCGACTTCAAGCTGGACGTCGCGGCGGCGCGCCGGGCGATCGAGGAGCATCTTTCTGGACCGCTCGGCGTCAGCGTCGAGGATGCCGCGCTGTCGGTCCGCCAGGTCGCCAACGCGCTGATGGCCCAGGCGATGCGGCTGGTCTCGGTCGAGCGCGGCTACGACC
>JAEYRQ010000539.1 GCA_023435545.1 Pseudomonadota bacterium
CCCTTGCCGGACGCCACCGCGACGATGTGCCGGACGCCAGGAACCGCGACCGCCTGCCGCGTCGGTGCCGGGCGCCCGGGGGGATGGGGGTGCGGATGGGCATGACCGCGCTGTCCGTGCCCGCCCGCAGGCGACGGGCCAGACCGTGCGCCTGCCGGCGCCTCGGAGGTGAGCGTGACCATCACCTTCTCGACGCCGGGGAGCGCCGCCACGGCCTTTTCGGCGGCCTGGCGCAGCGGCTCCAGTTCGCGCGCACGCGCCGGATCGACCGACAGCGCGAAATAGACGCGCCCGCCATGGATGACCACCTCGGACACCATGCCGAGCGACACGATGTCGCCGGAGCGATCCGGACCCCCGATGCGCCGCAGTTCGTCGAGGATCGTATCCTTGCTCAGTGCCATGTCGCCCGTTGTCCCCTGCCGCCGGCGGTTGCCGGCCCTCCTGCCATGGCCGTCTATGTAATCCGGCCGCCGCGACGGTCAAACCCGCGGGCGGCATGTCGCACTTGGAACGGTGGCCCGGATCGGCCTATGTCTTGAGCGGATGGTCTCGATGAGGTGGCCCGTGGACAACGAAATCCTGGTCCGGCCGAAGGTCTTCGCGCCGCGCGAGCGCGCCGGAGCCCATGCATGAGCATCACCGGCCAGGACGAGAGCTTCATCAGCGACAACGCCCGCTGGGCACCGATGACGGTCGGCTGCGTGCTCGCGGGCGGCCTGTCTAGGCGCATGGGCGGCGGCGACAAGGCCTTGCGCGAGATCGGCGGGGCGACGATGCTCGGCCGCGTCGTCGAGCGCATAGCGCCGCAGGTCGGACAGGTCGTCATCAACGCCAACGGCGATCCTGCCCGCTTCGCCGACTTCGGCCGCCCGGTGGTTGCCGATACGGTGCCCGGCTATGTCGGCCCTCTCGCGGGCATCCTTGCGGGCATGCGCTGGGCCCAGGCGAACGCGCCGGCGGCGCGCTGGATCGTGACAGTTGCGACCGACACGCCGTTCTTCCCGGAAAATCTGGTCGCGCGGCTGGTCGGCGCGGCCGGCCATATCGAGACCATGATCGCGCTGGCGAAGTCCGGCGATCGTGTGCACCCGGTGTTCGGTCTGTGGCCGGTTGTGCTGGCAGACGACCTCGAAGCGGCGATCCGCAACGAGGACCTGCGCAAGGTGCTGGTTTGGGTGCATCGCCACCCCAATGTCGAGGTGATCTTCCGTGGCCCGGTGATCGATGGCATCGAGATCGACCCGTTCTTCAACGTCAACACGCCGGAGGACGCCGAGGTGGCCGAGGTCCTGGCCGGGGAGCTCGCCCGATGACCCCCGTGTTCGGCGTCACCGGCTGGAAGAACTCCGGCAAGACCACCCTTGTCACCCGCCTGATCGCCGAGTTCGTCGGGCGCGGCCTGCGGGTGAACTCGGTGAAGCATGCCCATCACGCCTTCGACATCGACGTGCCGGGCACCGATTCCTTCCGCCACCGCGAGGCCGGCGCCACGGAGGTGGCCCTTGTCTCGGGAACGCGCTGGGCGCTCATGCACGAACTGCGCGAGGACGACGAGCCGCGGCTCGAGGAGATCTTGGCGCGGATGGGCACGGCCGACCTGCTGCTGATCGAGGGCTACAAGCGCGAGCGGCATCCGAAGATCGAGTGCCGCCGGCAGGCGGGCCGCAAGGCGGAGCCGCTGAGCGCCGACGATCCGACCATCGTCGCCATCGCCGCCGACTTCCCGGTCGAGAGCGGCGGCCTGCCCGTGTTCCATCTCGACGATGTCGCCGGGATCGCCGAATTCATCGCCAGCCATCTCGGCCTCGTGCCGGCGGGCGCCCCGAAGGGGGTGGCTCCCGCGCTGAACGACACGGCGCCGGACACCTCCGGTCGAGGAGGCTGACCCATGCCGATGCACCGCCTCGCGAACGATTGCTTCGGGCACGATCGGGAGATGCTGCGCCACGACGAGGCGCTGGCGCTCCTGCGCGACAGGCTGGTCCCGGTCGGCGGCATCGAGGCGGTGCAACTCGCCTCGGCAACTGGCCGGATCGCCGCGGAACCGGTGACGGCGCCGCGGCCGGTGCCGGCGGCCGACTACTCCGCGGTCGACGGCTACACCTTCGCTGCGGCCGACTACGCGGCGACGGGCGGGTTCTTCCCGGTCGCCGGCAGGATAGCGGCGGGCCACCCCAGCGACGTCCCGCTGCCCCTCGGATCGGCGGCGCGCATCTTCACCGGCGGCCTGATGCCCCAGCGCGCCGACACCGTCGCGATGCAGGAGGATTGCGAGGCTCACCGGCAGGATGGGCGGGACTTCGTGGTGATACCGTCGGGGCTCGCGGCTGGCGCCAATCGCCGCCGCGCGGGCGAGGACCTTGTCGCCGGCGCCGTCATCGTCGAGGCCGGCACCCTGCTCAGGGCCCAGGAGATCGGCGCAGTTGCCTCGACCGGAGCGGCGGAGATCGCCTGCTTCGCGCCGCTGCGGGCCGCCGTGTTCTCGACCGGCGACGAGGTGCTGGAGGCCGGCGATGCGTTTGCCTCCGGGGGGATCTACGACGCCAACCGCCCGCTGCTGAAGAGCCTCTTGGCCGGGCTGCCGGTTGCGGTGACCGATCTCGGCATCCTGCCCGATCGGCCGGGAACACTCCGCGACTCGCTCGAGCGGGCCGCGGCCAACCATGACGTGGTGCTGACCACCGGTGGAGCAAGCCGCGGCGAGGAGGATCACCTGAGCAGCGCGCTCGAGGCGCTCGGCCGCCGGCACCTCTGGCACATCGCCATCAAGCCGGGCCGGCCGATGATGACCGGCCAGATCGGCGACTGCATCGTCTTGGGGCTGCCCGGAAACCCGGTGTCGGCTTTCGTCTGCTTCAATCTCTACGTGCGGCCCGCGCTGCGCCGCCTCGGTGGCGGGACATGGACCGAGCCGCGCCGATTGTCGCTGCCGTCCCGCTTCGAACTCACCAGCAAGCCGGACCGGCGCGAATTCCTGCGCGGGTCGCTGGCGGTCGAGGAGGGCCGCATCGTCGGCGTCGACAAATATCCGCGCGACGGCTCCGGGCTGATTACGAGCCTCAGGCAGGCGGACGGCCTGATCGAGATCCCCGAGGCGACGACCAGTCTCTCGCCCGGTGAGCCGGTCGCCTTCCTGACTTGGGAAGAGCTGGGCCGCTAGCCCTTCTTCGCTCGGAAGGCCGCCGACAGAAGCCCCGGATCGAAGCCGCGCGGCGCTGTGCCCGACGTCGCGAAGCTGTAAACGGCGGCGGAGTAGACCGCCCCCAGCGCCGCCGCATAGACCCAGACGATGCAGAGCGCCACAACCGTCACGGCGGCGATCGCCCATCCCATCATCACCATGTCCCTGCCGGCCACCAGAAGGCCGGTAAACCCGAAGCCAACGGCGGCGATGGCGAAGATGACCGCGCCGAAGACCAGGCCGATTCCCGCCGAGCCGATGATGTTCTCGCCCCAACTGCGCCTGAGCAGCGAGGCGCTCTCCTTCACCGCCGAGATCGGCCCGAGCCCGCGCGCCGCGATCACCGGGACGACGAGGAAGGTCGTCACCGTCCAGGCGACGCCGAGGACGCCCTCGACGATACGTCCAATCGGCCCGAGGCGTTCGCCGATGAAGCGCAGGACGACGCCGACGGTTGCCGCGATGACCGCATATCCGGCAATGGCGCCGATCCGGCTTGCAGCCAGAGCGATCGCCGAGCCGAGCGTCGGGTCACCGCCCCGCAGCCGCTCCAGCGCCGCACCGACGAGTGCGGTGTTGAAGAACAGGATGACGAAGTACTGGACGACGTAGAAGACGAACAGCCAGACATAGAGCGCAACCGATTCCGGCCCTTCCTGCCCGGTCCCGGTGACGTCGCCGAGGATGCCGGTGACAAAGGCGGGCACGATGAAAGCCGCCGATACGATCAGCGCGCAGATGCCGGCGACAATTGGCAGGATCAGCAGCTCCCGATCGGATCGGAGCACCGCGGCGCTCGCCTTGGCGAGCTCCCAGCTTCGGGCGAAACGCTCGAACATCGACACGATCCCATGGCACGACCCCACCGCCCGGTCCGGCGGCTCGCGCATGGAATACCCACGACCTGTTGAAATCCGGTGAAGGCGCTGCTCAGAGCTCGAAGCGCCACGGTTCGGGCCGGTACTCGTACGTCCCGCCTTCGCTCAGGATACGGCCGATTCCGGGAAACGGCAGATGCATACCCGCCACCAGCAGCCGGTCGCGCGCCGACATGTCGAACGCCTTCCTGCGCGTCGAGATCGCCATGTCCGGGCCGATGTCGAAGGCGATCGACCATTCCGGATGCGGCACCTGCAACAGCGCCGAATGCACGATGTCGCCCCAGATCAGCAAGGTGTCGGGCCCGGAGTGAACAATGAAGCCGTTGTGGCCGGGCGTATGTCCGGGAAGCCCGATTGAGCGAAGGCCGGGCATCACCTCGTCGTCGCCGCCGATCAGACGGGTCCGCTTGGCGTAGGGCGTGATGGCGGCCTGGGCGGCCTGGAAGAACACCTTGCCCTGCTCGTTGGCCTTGGCCATCAGTTCCGCATCGGTCCAGAAGTTCCAGTCGGCCTCGTGCACGACCAGCTCGGCGTTCGGAAAGACCGCCGCGCCGTCGCCCGTCACCAGCCCGCCGATGTGGTCGGGATGCAGGTGCGTGGCCACGACGAGGTCGACCGCAGCGGGGTCGATCCCGGCCGCCTTCAGGCTGCCCGGCAGCCGGCCGAGGGTCGGGCCCAGCAGGTTGCGCCCGCCGGCGTCGATCAGTGCCAGGCGGTCCCCGGCGTTCACCGCGAATGCGTTGACGCCACTACGCACGAACGACCCCACCGGCACGAAGGCCGCCTCCTGAAGCCGGTGGACTTCCTCTTCCGAGGCATCGGGGAACAGATTGGTGCCGACATCGAGGAAGCCATCGAGCAGCGCCGTCACCTCGATGTCGCTGCCGATCGACAGCCGGTAGATTCCCGGGACCTGCCGAACCGCGCGCGGCTGGGCTGCTGCCGCCGGACCTGCCCCCGGCCCCATCCCCAGCCCCACCAGAGCCGCGCCTCCTGCGCCTGCCGCGAGGAATTGTCGCCGCGTCCAATCCATTGCGTCCCAACTCCGTACCCGAACTCGCCCCGATTGCACGCGAGTCTAGCACAGCCGCCGGGCTGTCCGCATCCAATGGGAACGTATGGTGAGCGATCCAGACAGTTGCGCGGCAAGGAAAATTGGTGGGAAGATGGCGCACACCGTCCGAACGGGCGGACATGGAAACCGGACCGACAAGCACGTCAGGAACCAACAGAGGGAAATCGATGCGTCATATCGTGCGTCTCGCCGCCATCGCGGCTGCCGTCGCGCTGGCCACCGGGGCAGCGTCCGCCAAGGACTGGACCAAGGTCCGCATTGGCACCGAAGGCGCCTACCCGCCCTTCAACTTCTACGATTCCAACAACCAGCTTCAGGGCTTCGACGTCGAGATCGCGCAGGCCCTGTGCGACAAGATGGAGGTCGAGTGCGAACTGGTCGCGCAGGACTGGGACGGTATCATCCCGGCGCTGCTGGCGAACAAGTACGACGCGATCATCGCCTCGATGTCGATCACCGAGGAGCGTATGAAGGTGGTCGACTTCACCGACAAGTACTACGGCTCTTCGGCCAATTTCGTCGCCCGCAAGGACAGCGGCATCACCGACATCTCGCCCGAGGCGCTGAAGGGCAAGTCGCTCGGCGCACAGTCGGCGACGATCCACGCCAACTACCTCGAGGGCGAGTATCCGGGCTTCGACATCAAGCTCTACGGCACCCAGGACGAGGCCAATCTCGATCTCGCCAACGGCCGCCTCGACGCGGTGCTCGCCGACTCCTTCGTGCTCTACGACTGGCTGGAGTCCACCGACGAGGGCAAGTGCTGCCAGTTCGTCGGCGAGAAGCTGACCGACGAGGAGTATTTCGGCATCGGTGCCGGCATCGCCGTGCGCAAAGATGACCCGGAGCTGAAGGAGATGCTGAACAAGGCGCTGGCCGAGATCATCGCCGACGGCACCTACGCGAAGATCAACGACAAGTACTTCCCGTTCTCGATCTACTGATCGGGACAGGCCCAGCCTGGAACCGGAGCATCGCCCGGTCCCGCAGGCGCTACGCCGAGCCACTGCCCGATAGCCGATTTGGCGCGTCATCCCGGACGGCCACCGCGAAGTCGGGTGTTTCCGACTTCGCTTTATCACCAGAGCCGACATCGGAAACTTCCGATGTCGGTGGCCGATCCGGGATCGGGAGGGCATGACGGCGACGGCGTAGCGCCCCGATCCCGGTACTCGGCGGTCGCCTCGACCGGGATGACGCATTTGGCGGCGCCGAAGTGGCACCCGGTCCGAAAGAGGGGGAATGACGGACCTCATCTCACTGCTGGAGTTCGGCCCGGGCGGCTGGGGCGATGAGATCGCCGCAGGCGCCTGGCTGACGATCCGGCTTGCCGTCGCCACCTTGCCGCTCGGCCTAGTGCTGGGCTTCCTGATCGCGCTGGCGAGGGATTCCGACTACGCGCCGCTCAGGATCTTCGGCGATGCCTTCGCGACCGTGTTCCGGGGGCTTCCCGAGCTTCTGACGCTGTTCATCATCTATTACGGCGGCCAGATCGCGCTGCAGAAGCTGGTCGGTCTGTTCACCGACACCTATGTCGAGGTGAACGGCTTCGTCGCCGGCATGATCGCGCTGGGGGTCGTATTCGCCGCCTTCTCCAGCGAGGTCTTCCTGGCCGCGCTCAGGGCCATCTCCAAGGGCCAGATCGAGGCCGCCCGCGCCGTCGGCCTCACCCCCGTCCAGACGCTACGACTGGTGATCTTCCCGCAGCTCTGGCGCTACGCCCTGCCCGGCATCGCCAATCTCTGGCTGGTATTGCTGAAGGACACCTCGCTCGTCTCTATCATCGCGCTGAATGATCTCCTTCGCATGACCAACGTCGTGGTCGGCGCGACCAAGCAGCCGTTCTTCTTCTACCTCGTCGCCTGCATGATCTACCTGTCGTTCTCGATCGTCTCGAGCATCGGCATCGTC
>JAEYRQ010000540.1 GCA_023435545.1 Pseudomonadota bacterium
GTCGGCAGCGGCCCGGCAGGAAGGTCGGCACGGCGCTCGACCAGCGGCGCCTCCGCGGCGGCCTGCTGTCTCAACTCGCGATAGTCGAGGCCAAGCACCAGCGCGGTGGAGGCAAGCAGCACCAGGAAGGCATAGCGCAGCACCGCCGTATCGGCGCGGATCGGCCGCTTGCCGGTGCCTTCGGATGTCTCTTGTCCAGACATCGCCTCACTCCTTGCTGGCGCCGCGCGCGCTCACGAGCGGCGTGACGTTCGGCTCGGAGGCCTTCGCATCGGCGGGCGGATCTGTGACGACCTTCGGCTCGGCCTGCCTGGGCCCAGACGACTTCGGGGTATCGGAGACGCTGGCTTCGGGCGGCGCGGGTATCGAGACGGCGATGGCATCGGCCGGCGCCGGTATCTCCACCGGCGGGCTGGCCAAAGCCGCCTGCTCGCGCTCGATCTCGCGGGCGAGCCTGAGCGCCGCCATCATCTCGGCCGCCGTCATTGTCTTCGCATCCGGCACCTGTACCCCATCGCGGCGGATCACCGCGTAGACGACGCTGAGGATCAGCACCAGCACCGCCGGCATCAGATCGATGGAGATGGCACCCGCCCAGCTCGGGATGAAGTCGGCGCCGTACCGCAGCACTGCCTCGGCGGTGGACAGCGGCTGGAACTGGGTCGGCTCGATCTGCGGCGCGGTCAGGATCTCGTCGGCGGCCTCCGCGAGCGCCCGCGACTGGGCTGCCACCGCCTCCTCGACCCGCGTCATCACGGCGGTCTGGCGCTCTGCGAGATCCGCACTGCGTCCGCCTGCCACCGGCGCGATGAACCCCGCGGCAAGATCGTGCGCGGCGCGCTTCACGGACGCTGCGACCGAGGTCTGCTGGAGGGCTGCGATGACGCCGAGCAGCGCGGTCGCCTCCGTCGCGAAGGCGTCGGAGCGGCGGCCGACCGGTCCTTCGCCGGAAACCAGCTCGCGCATCCTGGAGAGCCGCGTGCCGCCCTCGGCATAGAGCTCCTTCACATTCTCGCCGGACTCCACCACCTGCAGCCGCAGCCCGTCGAGCTGGACCGACATCTGACTCAGAAGCTGGACCACGGTGCCGGAGCCTGCCGTGCCGGTCAGCGAGCCCTCGCGCTCGGCCTCTGCCAGCCGGCCGAAGCGCATCGACGCCATCTGGATGTCGGGCAGCAAGCTCTGGGTCGCCAGCGCCGCGTTGTGGGCACGGTCGAGGTCGCGCGTATAGGATTTCAGGGTGGTTGCCAGATGCTGCTCCAGCGCGGCCGAGCCGGCAAGCGCGGCGGCGTTAAGCCAGGACGACATGGCGACGATCATGCCGGAGCCGAGCAGCATGGCTGCCAACAGCATCGTGCGGCTCTTCATGTCGCGCACATGTGGCGTGAAGCGCATCAGGAAGGTCCAGAACGCGTAAATGCCGACCGAGACCGCCGCCGAGTAGATGATCGCGGCGAAGAACACGATCGAGGCATTGCCGTCGAGCAGGTCGCGCACGCCCAGATAGGTGTAGACACCGCTCGCCAGTGCCAGCACACCCAGGGTGAGTTGCGTGGTCAGCTCGAGCGACTCGACGCCGTCGCGCAGGGGTTTCGACATGGACGAGGACTCCGATGGCGACCAGGCCGACCATCGGCCGCCCCGCCAGCGCAAAGATTGTTTAATACAATCGGGCCGGAATGTGACCCCGGCGGGACGGCGTCAGTCGTCGCTCGGGCGTTCCGCTACGGAGGCGGTCTGCGCCGCGCGCCAGTCGTCGAGCCTCCCGGCCAGCGCCGGGTCGCCGAGCGCCAGCACAGCCGCCGCCAGCAGCGCGGCGTTGATCGCGCCGGGCTTGCCGATGGCGAGCGTCCCGACCGGCACGCCGCCCGGCATCTGCACGATCGACAGCAGGCTGTCCTGGCCGGAGAGCGCCTTGGATTCGACCGGCACCCCGAACACCGGCAGCGGCGTCATGGCAGCCGTCATGCCCGGCAGGTGGGCCGCGCCACCGGCTCCGGCGATGATCACCTTGAAGCCGGCGTCCCGCGCGCCGCGCGCGAATTCGTAGAGCCGTTCGGGCGTGCGGTGCGCCGAGACGATCCGCGTTTCGCACCGCACGCCGAGCGCTTCCAGCGTCTCCGCTGCATGGCGCATCGTCGCCCAATCCGACTGGCTGCCCATGATGATGGCGACGGGCGTTGCGGTTGCGTCCATCGGCTCCCCCGAAAAAGCGCGGGATTATAGGCAGGCCGCGGCAGGGAGCAAGCCGGCTCCAACCGCACGACGCCTGCCGCCAACCTGTGGAAACCGGGGACTGAGCCGATTCGCGGCCACTCAGGCGATGATGTCCGGCGTCAGACGGTCCTCCAGATGGGTGATGCGGTCCTTGAGCGCCAGTTTGCGCTTCTTCAGCCGCTTGATCTGCAGGTGATCCCTGATCGCCGAGGCTTCGAGCGCGGCGATGGCCGAATCGAGATCGCGATGCTCCTGCCGCAGATTGGCGAGCTGGTCGCGTATGGCGGCCTCGTCGTCGTCGTCCGTCATCTGGTCCCGGACCTGGGGTCGAAGGGGGATAAAGCAATCATAGCATAGGTGCCCGATGGCGGCGAGCCGCGAGGCAGCTTGCGGGACCCTCCGCAGCCGATTCAGGGATCGTTGAGCATGGCCGCGAAACGGTCTTCCGATTGTTCGACAAGCTTTCGCCCATGTGTCACATTATCTTTGTCCTGGTTGCGGCATCAGGGGAGATTCGTAATGTCCGTCACTGCGCATCTGTCTGAGTTGGTCGAGAAGCATCGGGCGCTGGAGCGGTCGATCGAAGAGGAAATGTCCCGGCCATATGCAGACACGGTTCGTGTCTCGGAAATGAAGAAGAAGAAGCTTCGCCTGAAGGAGGAGATCGAGCGGCTCCGCATGGATTCCGTATCGATCCACTAATCAGCTTCCCTTCACTCGGGAGAGTGGCGCCGGCCCATCATGGGCCGGTGCGGTGAAGCATTGATACATCCAGACGGTCGCGGACGCTTGCCAAGGCAACGCCTGGCAGCGTCTCTGATGTGCCGCGGCGCCCGGCGGTTGCCGAACGACCTTGCGACCGGCATCATCGCGCCGGGGCGTGCGGATCGGTCCCGCCAGGAACCGGTTTCGCGGGACATGCGGCAATTGGCCGCCTGATTTGGGGGGCCTCCTGGAACATCTGTCTCGCCAGGATCTGATCACCAATCTGGTGACGCTGTGGGTCGTTCTCGATCCCATCAGCACCATTCCGATCTTCCTCGCGCTTACCCCCGGCATGTCGGCAGCCTACCGTCGGCGGCTGGCCACGATCGCGGTGCTGATCGGTGCGGGCGTCCTGCTGTTCTTCATCGTCGCCGGCCAGCTTCTGCTGGGAGCTCTCGGCATACCTCTCTATTCGTTCCAGATCGCCGGCGGGATCGTTCTGTTCCTGTTCGCGCTGAGCATGGTGTTTGGGCAGACCAAGCCGCAGCACGCGCGCGAAATCGAAGCGCCGGCGGATCCGGACGCTTCCATCGCCGTCTACCCGCTCGCCATCCCCACGATCGCCGGGCCAGGGGCGATGCTCGCCGTGGTCCTGCTCACTGACAACGACCGCTATTCACCGATGCAGCAGGTGGACACAGTGGCGATGCTGCTGGCCGTGCTGTTCGTGCTGTGGGCGGCGCTCCTGGTCGCCAACCCGATCAGCCGGGTGATCGGCGCCGCCGGCGCCAACATCCTCGCCCGCGTGATGGGCCTGATCCTGGCCGCGGTCGCCGTCGACAACGTGCTGAAGGCGGCGGCGGTCTACGTGCGGGCGGCGGTGGGGTAGGTGTCTCCACCAAGCGAAGTGTCGGCTACGAACCGTCGGGTTCGTCGGGTCCGATGGTACTGCAGACGATCTCGTAGTTGCGGGCAAAGCTGTCATACGTGCTCAACGCCGCGACTCCGGCCGGCTAGATATGCGCAACGTCGATATTGTCTCCGGTGAACGACCTGATCGTATCCACGGAGTCCCAGAGCGTCACGGCAAGGTATTCCACTTCGCCCCCGACCGGCCGACGCAGGAGGAAGGCGCCCTTGTGCCCGGGAATGGACCGCAAATTGGCGACCACGTCCGTCATGAAATGCCTGTGGTAGTGGTCCGCCGTTTCCGCCGCCGCCCGTCCGCGCCATGTCCGTGCAAACATGAGAGCCTCCTCTTACAATGGGTGAGCTTCCGTAGGCTCGGCGTCCGGCGACCAGCCGCTCCGTTCCCCCGTGCCCAGCAATTCACTCTGCGCGAGAAGTCGCGCGGTCGTCCCCGGCCCCGGGCAGCCCGACCTCGACCAGCGAGGACCAGAACGGCTCCGCCCACTCGCCGAGGCTCGCTGCGGTCTCCTCGTTGAGTTCGAGCATCGCGGCTTCGAGAGGCGAGCGAAGCGACCGGCCCGCCTCGGTGAGTTGCACCCTGTTCACGCGCCGATCCTGGGTGTCCGGAGCGCGCTGCACCAGACCGGCCCCGACAAGGCGGTCGATAATCCCGGTGATGGTTGCGCTGTCGATACGCAGCCGCGCCGTCAGTTCCGCGCCGCTCTGCCGGTCCTGCTCCCAGAGAGCGCTCAGCACGACGTACTGGACGGGGCTGATCCCGTGGGGCCCAAGCCGCTCGCGCGCCTTCTGCGAGACGCGCTGAAATGCCTTGCCGAGCAGGAACACCACGCAGCGGTCGACCGGAAGGCAGCGGTCAGAGTTATCGGACATAGTCTCTTGTATTCCTGTTTCCTGCATGCATAATTCTTGTATACGAGATAAATGGTCCGCGGGCAAGGCCCTCGCCTACGGTTCCTGCAGAGGATGCGTCCAGACATGTTCAGTGAAAGCCAGCTGATGATCAGAGAATCCGCCAGGCAGTTCGCTCAGGGCGAACTCGCGCCGGGAGCCGCGGAGCGTGACCGCGAGGCCCGATTCCCAAGAGACGCCTTCCGCCGCATGGGGGAACTGGGCCTCATGGGCATGCTGGTCTCGGACGAGAACGGAGGATCAGCGACTGATGCCGTTGCCTATGCGCTGGCGACCATGGAGATCGCCGCCGCCGACGGTGCCGCATCGACTGCGTTTCAGGTTCACAACGCCCTGGTTTGCGTCCCCCTTGAGCGATACGGTTCGTCGGAGCAGCACCGGCGCTTCCTGCGGCCCCTGGCGAGCGGAGAGCGGCTCGGCTGCTTTTGCCTGACCGAACCTGACGCGGGCTCCGATCCGGCAGCGATCAGAACCACGGCCCGCCGGCGTGGCAACCGCTTCGTCATCAACGGCTCCAAGCAGTTCATCACGTCCGGCAAGAGCGCCGATATCGCACTGGTTTTCGCCTCCACGGATCCGGACGCCGGCGGAAAGGGCATTTCGGCGTTCATCGTGCCCACCGACACGCCGGGCTATACGATCG
>JAEYRQ010000588.1 GCA_023435545.1 Pseudomonadota bacterium
CGGACGAAGTCGTCGCCGTGGGTCGTCAGCGTGGCGATAAGGTTATCGCCGGAGGCGGTGAGAGCGTCCGCCATCTCGTCGCCGCGCCGCGTCAGCGCGGAGGTGACGCGATCTCCAGCCATCCCGACCGCCTCGGTGATGCGGTCGCTGGCCGTCGTGAGGTCGAGCGTCAGGTTCTCGTGGGCTCCTGAGATCGAGGCGCGCAGCCGGTCGGCGGTGTTGACCAGCGCGTCCCGCTCGTTGGCCATCTGGTCGACGAGCGCGCGGATGCGGATCTCGTTCTCGTGGTAGGCGCGCTCGAGCGAGGAGACCTCGCTGTGAATGAGCGCCTCCAGCTCCCCTGCACGGGCAAGCGCGCGTTCGACGCCGTCGCCCATGGCGGCGACCTCGCGGCGGATCGCCTGGCCGACGGTCATCACCGCCTCCTTGGCGACACCTTCCGGCTCCGACAGCCTAATCGCGGCCTGCGTGAGCGACTGTCCCGCCAGCCGGAAGTCGTTGGCGCGCCAGACCATGGACGCCATAGTGAAGAACAGCAGCACGGGAACAGCGATACCGGCCCAGGCGACGAGAATTCCGGGGTCGGAGCGGACCAGGTCGGGATCGGTCAGCGCGAAAAGCGAGCTGCCGTACATGCCCCAGGCCAGCGCCCCGGCCACGCCGACCCAGAGCAGCGAGACCGCGAAAGCGATGAGGTAGGGCGTGCGCGGCGCGCGGCGCTGCATCGAATAGACGACGTGGCCGACGCTTGGACGATCGTCATTGGCAGGGCGGCGTGCATCGTTGGCCGGCGGTTCCGGCGGCCTGGGCGTGGCGCGGCGGCGTCCCTCGCCATTGCCACTCGACCTGGCCGGCTGCTCGCGGGCGGCCTCCACAACGCGCTCCACCGCGCGGTTGACACTGTCGGTGGCCACATCGGCAGCCTCGGCCGGGTCATTCGACTCCGGCTGTTTCTTGCTCTGTTCCGCAGCGGCGGAGGGGGTTTCCTCTAGGAACAGCGCCTCTTCGACGGCCGAAAGGGCCGCTTCGGCCGCGTCGCGGCCCTTCTGGGATTGTTTTGCCATAACTCGTCTGCCTCGCGTCCGTACTCAATACCAACCCGGGCGCTCGCCCGCCGCATTCGAGACAACTCGGGAACAGTCTGCCGAACACAGTTCCGGAACCACAGACGCCTTTCCCCGCCGGCAGTGCGTCCCACACTCCCCGCACGGACATACAAAATCCATGCAGGTGCCGACGACACTTGCCGCGGCCGGTAGTCTAGTGCCAAATCGGCGCCGGGAAAACACCCGCATTCCGGAGTGTTAGGACATCGTTAACGATGGGGCGCCGGTGAGAGAGGACGCAGCCGGCCGGGCCGAGGCCTCGAGGCCTTCCCGCGTGCAGCGGGACTATCTCGCCCGTGGGCTCGGGCAGCCCGGCGGCAAGCTGCCGCTGTTCGACCGCCAGGGGCGTCCGGTCAATCACCAGACCATCCGTTCCTGCATCGCCAATGGCTGGGCTGAGCCCTGGTACGCCAACCCGATCAAGCCGGACTGGCTGGTCTGCCGGCTGACCGAGGCGGGCCGCCGCCTGGCGGAGGCCGATGGCGATGGCGCGGCGGACGGGGATTAACCCAACATTAGACACGTCGGCGCCAGCATCCGCGCGCCGTGGTAATCCACGGACAACAGGATCGGTGCCGGGAGACTCGGAATGGGACGCAGGAGCGATCGGGAAGATTCCAGTCCGGGCGACGTGAACTGGGACGGACCGCCGGTCGACCTCGTGCATCTGGCCCGCCACACCTTCGGCGATACCGAGCTGGAGCGCGAGGTGCTGCAGCTCTTCGTCGCCCAGTCGCATGCCTATCTCAACCGCCTGAAGGAGGCGCGTGACACCGAGCAGTGGCGTCGTGCCTCGCACACCATCAAGGGGTCGGCGCGGGGTATCGGCGCGTGGGCGGTGGCGGCCCGGGCTGAAGCCGCCGAGCGGCTTGGCAGCGACGTGGAGGATACCCGCTGTCGCGAGGCGATCATCGCGCTCGAGGAAGAGATCGACAGCGCCAACAGCTACATCCGCTCGCTGATCACCGCCCATTGAGCCGCCGGAGGTCGTGGTGAGGCAATACGGGGCTGGCGAAGCTCCGCCGATTACCCTATAGCCAGCCTCCGGTGCGGGCCGGCGGGCGAGCCTCCGGGCCACCGAATCCTGTCAGCGAGACCCCCAGACCGCAGAGCCGGAGCCCCATGGCGAGGATCACCTTCATCGAGCACAACGGCGCCGTCCACGAGGTCGAGGGCGAACCAGGGTCGACGGTGATGGAGACCGCGATCCGCAACATGGTTCCGGGCATCGAGGCGGAATGCGGCGGCGCGCTCGCCTGCGCGACCTGCCACGTCTATGTCGACGAGAAGTGGTTCGAGGCGACCGGCGGCCCCTCCGAGATGGAGGAGGACATGCTCGACTTCGCCTACGAGGTGCAGCCGACGAGCCGCCTGTCCTGTCAGATCAAGGTGAGCGAGGCGCTCGACGGTCTGGTTGTCCGGGTTCCCGAGCGACAGGGGTAGCTGTCTGCCGGACGGCGAAGCGCTGTCGGTAAAGCGGGTCGTTGTTGGCACCACGGCGACCGGGTCGAGATCTTCGCCATAGGCAATCGGCGGGCTCCGTCCGACCGAACCTCACTGCGCACAGAACACGATCAGGTGGAACGCCAGCGGAGTACGCGTCCCGGCCGAGTTCTCCGTCCGCACCCTGAGCGTATTGCCCCGTGTCGAGGGGACGGGCCAGGCCCCGATCTGGGCGGCGAAGCCATAGGAGTCCGGAGTTGAGCCGCCTATCGTCGCGCTATACGCGCAATCGTCGGTGCGCCGGTCGAAACTGACCTCGCAGATGCCGTCCTCGATCTGCTTGGCATTTGTTGCGCCGGCCGCGCGGGAGAGAGAGCAGGTCGCCGACACCGATGCCGACATGATCGCGGTGCCGAGGTTCTGATCGGGAGCGGCCCCGGCGGGCAGGTGGGCGGACGCGATGGCGGTGGCCAGCAAGGCGGCGATTGTGGAGCGTGTACGCATCGGGTTTCTTTCTTGAGCCCATGTGATGGTCCAACAGTCGCTCCGGCGCATTTCAGTCCGACGTCCAACAGGCGCGCCACTGTTTCCGGCGGGCATCCGTCCGGAGCATGGGGGTGGCGGTCCGGGTTCGGAGCATAAGCGATCGGCGCATGGCAGGACGGCGGAACCGGGCGCGACAACGCCTCGAACCGTCCCGCCGCGACCATATGTCCGCGCCGGTTTTTGACAAATCTCATCGCGTCCTGTAGCAAGACGCGCTTCGTCGTTCCCGACCGGCCTGTGACGACCATCCGACGATTGGGAGACGACACATGCATATCATCGTCACTGACCGCGACGGTCGGGAACACGTCCTCGAGGGACTCGAGGGCTGGCGGGTCATGGAAGTGATCCGCGACTGGGGCCTTCCCATGGAGGCCGAGTGCGGCGGCGCCGGGATCTGCGGCAAGTGCCACGTGCAGGTCGCACGCGACTGGCTTGACCGGTTGCCCGAGCCGCATGACGAGGAACTCGATACGCTCGACAAGCTGGACGGCGTGACGCCGTGCTCGCGGCTGAGCTGTCAGATCCTCCTGACCGAGGAACTGGACGGTTTGCAGGTGCAGCTGGCATCAGCGGACGAGATGGCCGAGGCCGAGGCGGCCTGAATCGCGAGTTCGGCGGGTTCGGAGGGAATCGCGTTCCAGGAACCGCCCGCGCTGTGCCGGCGGAGCGCAACTCGGATCCGTTCCCGCGAGGTCTCGTGGAATGTTTTTCCAGCGACGGATGCTGGTTGGCGCGCCTCCCATTGCGCGATCCCTGCATCCGCGGGAATGCGGTTCCGTTCAGGCGCTGCAATGCAGCATGTGGTTCTATCATCTCTTAAATTATTGAATTTGCTTGTTTTTCTTGAGTGACCCCGGTTGCTCCCCTGCCGTCCGCCGCGCCATATTCGGTACCGGTCAGTCACGAGGTCCGGTATGGGCGCGTTGAAAACATTCCCGGTCGCGACGGTCGTCGAAGGACGGCGGGTGGGCGTTGCCGGCGCAGGCGAGGCGGCCGAGGCCAAGCTGCGGCTTCTTGCCAAGACGGCGGCACAGGTGCATGTCTTCGCGCCTGAGCCCGAGGCAGGTCTTCTGGCCCTGGCGGCGGCGGAAGGCTATCCGGTCCATCGCCGGCAACCGGCAGAGGCAGACTTCACCGGCGCCGCGCTCGCCTTCATTGCCACCGAGGATGAGGACCTCGACTGCGCGCTCGCCGACGCGGCGCGCTCGGCCGGAGTTGCCGTCAATGTGGTCGACCGTCCCGAACTCTGCGACGTCCTCACTCCCGCAATCGTCGACCGGGCGCCGGTGACGATTGCGATCTCCACCGAAGGCGCGGCGCCGGTGCTGACGAGCATTCTGCGCGCGCGCATCGAAGAGATTCTGACACCTGGCACCGGCCTGCTGGCCGGCGTTGCGGCTTCTCTGCGCGAGCGCGTCGCGGAGCTGCTGCCGCCGGGCGCGCGGCGGCTGTCCTTCTGGCGGCGCTACTTCATGTCAGCCGAGTTCGCCGATGCGGCCGCACGCGGCGAGGCGGAAGTGCGGCGCCGGGCACTGCGCCTGCTCGAAGAGGAGCGCGGCGCGGCCCCATCCAAAGGCTTCGTATGGCTGGTGGGTGCCGGCCCCGGCGCGGCCGATCTGCTGACGCTGAGGGCGCGCAACGTCCTCGCCGAAGCCGACGTGGTGGTCTTCGACAGCCTCGTCGATGCCGGTGTCCTCGATGTCGTGCGCCGTGATGCGCGCCGCATCGACGTGGGAAAACGCAAGGGCAGGGCGTCGGCCACACAGGAGGAGATCAACGCGATCCTGGTGGGTGAGGCGAATGCCGGCCATCGTGTGGTCCGTCTGAAGGCCGGTGATCCGATGATTTACGGCCGTGCCGGCGAGGAGATCGCCGCGCTGCGCGAGGCCGGTATCGCCCATGCGGTCGTCCCCGGCATCACGGCTGCGCTCGGAGCGGCCGCCGAGACGGTGACGCCACTCACCCATCGCCGGCTTGCTTCGACGCTGGTGTTCGCCACCGGCCACGCTGCACCGGGCGAGGAGGAGATCGACTGGGCCGCAATCGCCCGCAGCGACGCGACGGTCAGCCTCTACTTGGCCAAATCGGTCGCCGGCGAGGTCGCCGGCCGGCTGATGGCCCACGGGCTTTCGCCCGAGACGCCGGTCGGCGCCGTCGAGAACGCGTGTCGATCCGACCAACGCCGCTTCTTCGGACGGCTCGACGCTCTCGCCGGTATGCAACGGCGCGGCGACATCGATGGACCCGTCGTGTTCTTCAATGGCGCCGCCGTCGCTGAAGGCGACTGGGCAGGGGCCGAGGCATTCGCACCGGCCGAAGCGCTGGCTGCATAGGGACTGTCACAATGGCTTCTCGCGCAACTCTCAAGGTTCTCACCGCGAATCGGCTCGCAGATGGCCGTGTGGTCTATCTCGGCGACGGGGTTTGGACATCGACCATCGACGAGGCGCGGCTGATCGCGACTCCGGACGAGGCGGCGGGCGCCGAAGCCGAGGGCGCGCGAGCCGTGGCCGATCGCATGGTGGTCGAACCCTACCTGATCGACGTCGAGACGGAGACAGGCGGCATCCTGCCGGCGCGGCTGCGCGAGCGGATCCGTGCCGAGGGTCCGACGACCGGGAATTCGCGCGGCGTGGCCGCCTGAGGTAACCGACCATGTACCGCTACGACGAGTTCGATCATGCCTTCGTCCGCGACCGGGTTGCGCAGTTCCGCGACCAGGTGGCACGGCGCCTGTCGGGCGAGCTGACCGAAGACCAGTTCAAGCCGCTCAGGCTGATGAACGGCGTCTACCTGCAGCTCCACGCCTACATGCTGAGGATTGCCATTCCCTACGGCACGCTGTCGGGCAGGCAGATGCGTAAGCTCGCCCACATCGCCCGCACCTACGACAAGGGCTACGGCCACTTCACCACGCGGCAGACCCTGCAGTTCAATTGGCCGAAGCTGGAGCAGCTTCCCGACATCCTGGCGGAGCTGGCCGAGGTCGAGATGCACGCCATCCAGACCTCTGGCAACTGCATCCGCAACGTCACCACCGACCATTTCGCCGGCGCGGCGGCCGACGAGGTCGACGATCCGAGGCCCTGGGCCGAGATCGTCCGGCAGTGGTCGTCGCTGCATCCGGAATTCTCCTTCCTGCCGCGCAAGTTCAAGGTGGCGGTGACGGGGGCGGCACGCGACCGGGCGGCGATCCGCGTTCACGACATCGGCCTGGAACTGAGGCGCGGCCCGGACGGGGCAATCGGCTTCCGCGTCTTCGTCGGTGGCGGGCAGGGACGTACGCCGATGCTTGCCAAGGAGATCCGCGACTTCGTGCCGGAGCACGAGCTGCTCGCCTATCTCGAGGCGATCATGCGCGTCTACAACCGCTATGGCCGGCGCGACAACAAGTTCAAGGCGCGGGTGAAGATCCTCGTCCACGAGCGCGGCCTGGATGAGATCCGCGATCAGGTCGAGGCGGAGTTCGCCTCGCTCCGCGGCGGCGCGCTGGACGTGCGGGTCGAGGCGCGCGAGGCGATCTCGGCCTATTTCGCGCCACCGCCCTTCGAGGCGCTGCCACGCACGAGCCGCGTTCTGGAGGAGGCGCGGCTCAAGGATCGCGAACTCGGGCTGTGGGCGGCGCGCAACAGCCATCCCCACAAGCAGCCGGGCTATGTCTCGGTGACGATCACGCTGAAGCCTACCGGCGGCGTGCCTGGCGATGCGACGGCCGACCAGATGGACACGGTCGCGGACCTTGCGGAGCGCTATAGCTTCGACGAGATCCGTGTCAGCCACGAGCAGAACCTGATCCTGCCGCATGTCAGGAAGGACGACCTGCCGGCGCTCCTCGCCGAGCTGAAGGTGGCGGGCCTGGCGACGGCGAACGCCGGCTTCATCACCGACATCATCGCCTGCCCGGGCCTCGACTACTGCGCTCTGGCCAACGCCCGCTCGATCCCGGTGGCGCAGCGGCTTTCGGAGCGGTTCGCGGAGAGTGGCCGGCAGTCCGACATCGGCGATCTGTCGATCAAGATCTCCGGCTGCATCAATGCCTGCGGCCATCACCATGTCGGCCACATCGGCATCCTGGGCGTCGACCGGAAGGGCGAGGAATTCTACCAGATCACGCTGGGCGGCGCGCCCGGTGGCGAGAACGGGGGCGAGGATGCGGCGATCGGCGAGATCGTCGGCAAGGGTTTCTCCACCGACGAGGTTGTCGATGCGGTCGAGACCATCGTCGAGACCTACCTCAAGCTGCGCGAAAAGCCGGAAGAGCCGTTCCTCGCCGCCTATCGCAGGCTGGGCAAGCAGCCGTTCCAGGAGGCGCTCTATGGCGGCTGACGGAAGCCCGCGGCCGGGAGTGCCCAATCCGGGCGGCGAGGTGTGCTGCACGGCGGACACCTGGCCCGACGCGGTGGTGCTGGACCGGCTGTTCACCGGCGCACAGGCGCGCGACCTGGTGGCGTATACGCTCGGCGAGCTCGCGCCGGGCAGGGCGGCGGTGGTGTCGTCCTTCGGCGCGGATTCGGCGGTGCTGCTGCATCTTGTCGCACAGGTCGACCGGTCTGCCCCGGTGATCTTCCTGGAGACGGGAAAGCACTTCCCGGAGACGCTGGCGCATCGCGACCGGCTGATCGACCAACTCGGCCTGACCGACGTCCGATCCGTCGCGCCGGATCCCGATGCGCTCAGGCGGATCGATCCGAAAGGCAGCCTGCACGCCGTTAATCCGGATCTATGCTGCGCTATCCGCAAGGAAGAGCCGCTGGAGCGGGCACTGTCGGGCTTCGACGTCTGGCTCACCGGACGCCGTCGCAACCAGACCTCGAGCCGGCAGGCGATGCCGCTCGTCGAGCGAGACGGCAGGCGCATGAAGGTCAATCCACTGGCCGGCTGGGACGCCTCCGACGTCGGCGCGTACATGACGATCCACGAATTGCCCGCCCATCCGCTGGTGGCGATGGGCTATCCGTCGATCGGTTGTGCGCCCTGCACCAGCCCCGTCGCCGACGGTGAGGACGAGCGCGCCGGACGCTGGCGCGGGACAGACA
>JAEYRQ010000608.1 GCA_023435545.1 Pseudomonadota bacterium
GCCCTTGAGGCCGCCCATTGCATCGACCCAGCTGGCGCTGTCCTGGAGCCACAGGCCGTTCAGCACGCCGCCAGTGAACGATAGCGTCTCCTCGACGGACCAGGCGCGGGCGCCGGCGACGATGTCCAATTGCGCGGTCGGCGTATCGATCAGCGCATAGCCGGCGAGCGCGGTGAACTCGAAGGCCTCGGCGCCGAGCTGGACCTGGTTGACGATGATGCCGAGCGTCGTCGTCCTGTGGGTGGAAAGCTTTAGGTAGAGGATGTCGGACGACAGGCTGAAGCGCCCATAGCGGGCTTCTGCGACCGCCATGCCGGCGAAATCCAGATCATCGAGAACTTTGGTGAACGGCACGTCGACATGCACCGGCGGCGAGCCGAACGCGGCCACGTCACCAGCCATGCCGGCCATCCAGAAGTAGGGCGAGACGACAAAGCTCCACTCCGGCGCCGGCTCGAGGACCGGGGACGGCAGCGGCGGCTGCGCCAGGTCCGCGGCCGAAGCGGGTGTGGCGATCGCGGCGGCCAGCAGTAGTGCAGTGCCGGCCGCGGCTGCCGCCACGGTCTCCTGGCGCCATCCGGCGCGGCGCGAAACCGGCCGTTGCATCGCCACACTGCTCGTCATGATCATCTCGACCTTCCCCCTGTCGCGCCGTCCGCCCCGGCTGCCGCATCGATTGTCGCGCACAATTCGTCTTTCAGGCTCGCGATGAGCATCCGATATTCTTCGCAACGCTCCGCCTGTCTCGGCGATGACGCAGCTTCCCACGTCCGCAGCGCCGACTCGGCTTCTGCGAGATCGGAACAGAGCGAGCGGAAGCTCTCACTGCGAAGCGCAAGCTCCTCGATCGTTCGCCGTCGATCCGGAAAATGGCGGATCGCGGCGAGCACACCTTGATCCATGCCGCTGACATCCCCTGCCGTCAGCTGGACAGTCTACGGCTGCTGATACAAGGGCGGGAGTATGTTACTGTAACGAACACACGGTACGGCTGTACCGTCGCACGCCGAAGGCGACTGGTGCGGCCGGGAGGGGACGTCAATGGGTGGCGTTGCGCTGCGTAGCGGAGACGTTGCGTCGAGTCCGCTCCTTGGAGTCGCCGACAGCGACATCCGCGCGCAACTCGAGCGGATCGAGGCCAGCAACGAGTTCGACGGGCCCGAGCGTTTGCGGGCCTTCCTGCGCTACGTGGTGGAAGAGGCGCTCGCCGGGCGTTCGGATAGAATAAAGGCCTATACGATCGCCATCGAGGTGTTCGGCCGCGACGCGGATTTCGACACGCGGAACGATCCGGTCGTGCGAATCGAGGCGGGACGGCTGCGACGGGCGCTGGAGCGCTACTATTTGGTCGCCGGGCAGGGCGATCCGGTGGTGATCGACATTCCAAAAGGGGGCTATGCCCCCACGTTCTCCGCGAACGAGCATGAGCTCTCCGCCGAACCGGCCGCGTCCGATCCGGTTGGGCAATCCCTGCCGTTGCCAGACGAAGCGCCGGCGGCGCCGCTTCCTCGCTGGCGGTGGCAACCTCTTGCTGCTGCGGCGGTCCTGGGCGCGGGTATGCTGGGCATGACCGTGTGGATTGGAGGTCCGGCGGGTTTTCAAGTATGGCGGGACCCGCCGCCAAGCGGCGCGGTGCCTGGAGGACCGTCGCTGCTGATCAAGCCGTTTGCCAACCTCTCCGGCGATGCTGACGGAGAGTTCTACGCAGCGGGGCTGACCGACGAGGTCTTGTCCCAGCTTTCCCGGTTCAAGGAACTGAGAGTATTGGGGCGGGAGACGTCGCGAACGCTCTCGACTGCGACCGCCTTCAACTCTCCTTCGATGCCTGACGTCCGCTATGCCCTCGAAGGCACGGTCAAGACGGGCGAACAAGGCCTGCGTGTCAATGCCCGGGTGCTGGACAATGAGAGCACGGTCGTCCTCTGGTCACATACATACGAAGCTGATCTGACGAGCGGCGACATCGTCGGCGTCGTCGTGGACATCGCAGCCCAGGTGGCGGCCACCGTCGCACAGCCTTATGGCATCATCTTTCGAGCGGATGAGAACCGGTCGAGCCGGCGTCCCCCGGACGACCTCGCGGCATACAGATGCACTCTCCGATTCTACGAGTATCGGGCTATTCTCAGTGCGGAGGAGCATGTCGCGGTCCGCGATTGCCTGGAGCGCTCGGTCGCCCGATACCCCGGCTACGGCACGGCTTGGGCGATGCTCTCATACATCTATCTCGATGAGAACCGGTTCGAGTTCAATCCGAAATCAGGTGAGTCCGCGGCCATCGATCGGGCGCTCGAGGCGGCCCGTCTCGCCGTGCGCCTCGAGCCCGACAATATCCGTGCGCTTCAGGCGTTGATGATGGCGCTGTTCTTCAGCGGTGAAACGGTAGAAGCCGAGCGAATCGGGGAGCAGGCACTCACGCTGAACCCGAATGATACAGAGCTTCTCGGCGAATTCGGCAGCCGCGTGGCGCAGGCTGGAGACTGGCAACGAGGTTCCGAACTGCTGGAACGGGCGCTGGCTCTGAATCCCGGCAATTCCGGCTTCTATACCGGGATGCTGGCCCTCGCCGCATTCATGCAGCATGACAATGCCCGGGCGGTGACGCTGATCCGTCAGGCCGACCTCCAGAAGTTTTCGCATTTCCATGTCGTGGCGGCACTCATCTATTCCGAGGCCGGATTGGAGGAGGGGGCTGCCGAGAACAGGGACCAGTTCCTTCAGATGCGGCCCCGGTTCTTCGACGACTTGGATGCGGAACTCGCCAAGCGAATGTTCACGCCGGAAGATCGCAAGTTCCTCAGTGACGCAGCCCGCAAGGCCGGCTTTCCGGTGCCGTAGACGGCGTGCGTCGCGGATTGATCCGAACGGGCTAGGTGAAATGACCCAGCAGACCACACGATCCAGGATAGTCGGCGCGGCAGAGGCTCTGTTCTACGAGCATGGGCTGCGCAGCGTGAGCGTCGATGCCATCGCCGAGCGCGCCGGCGTCACGAAACGTACGCTGTACTATCACTTCAAAAGCAAGGACGAGCTGATCGCCGCTTATCTGGAGGCGCGGGACGCTCCCACGGTGGAGCGGTATCAAACCTGGCTGGGCGATGGCGATCGTCCACTGCCGGATCGGATCACTGCGATGTTCTCAGCCCTCGCGGCCCATGCCGGCCGACCGAAATGGCGGGGGTGCGGCTTCACCCGTGCGGCAGTGGAACTCGCCGGTCAGCCGGATCATCCCGCCGTTGTCATGGCCGCCGACCACAAGCGGCGCTTCGAGGCCTGGCTGGCCGAGGAACTGCAAGGCGGCGGCGTTTCGGATTCGTCGCTGGTCGCCCGTCAGGTGATGATCCTGCTCGAGGGCGCGATCGCTCAGATGCTGATCCATGGCGAGACCTCCTACGCGATTGTCGCCGGCGAGGCCGCCGCGATGATCGTGGCGAACGGACTGGCTTCCACCGACAGGGCGCAGCTGCAGGTCGCCTGACGGCGATGTAGTATACTCACTAGTGAGTTTCACCTCCTCTGGCGGCGCATAGAGTTGCGGGCTTCCCGCCGCCGAGGAAGCCCTTGCCGACCGCCAGCACGAAATCCTGGACACCGACCCTGATCCTGTCGCTGGTCGCGGCCGGCATCATCCTGTCGCTCTCGATGGGCCTGAGGCAGAGCCTCGGGCTGTTCATGGACCCGATGCTGCGCGGCGCCGGCATCTCGGTTGCGACGTTCGGCTTCGCCATGGCCGTCCAGAACCTCGCCTGGGGCATCGGGCAGCCGTTCATGGGCGCGCTATGCGACCGCTATGGCGGGCGTCTCGTGGTGGTGGCCGCCTCGGTGCTGTATTGCCTCGGCCTGTATCTGACCGGAACCGGCAGCCATGTCGGGCTCTATATCGGCGGCGGACTGCTGATCGGTCTCGCGGTCGCTGGCACATCGCACGGTGTGCTGGTCGGCATCGTGTCACGCCTCGCCACGCCCGCTGTGCGGGCAACGGCGGTCTCCATTCTCGCCGCCGTCGGTTCGCTCGGGACATTCGTCATAGCGCCCGCGGCGCAGGCGATGATCGATGCGTGGTCGTGGCAGGGCTCGCTGTGGGGGCTGGCAGTGCTGGCAGCATCGATGGCAGCGGTGACGCTGTTGTTCCGGCGCGGCGACGCGAATTCAGGCACGGGTTCGGCAGCCCCGCGGATCGACGCCCGGCGGGCGGTTGCCGAAGCGCTCGCCAACCGGACCTTCGTCATCACCACGGTCGCCTTCTTCGCCTGCGGCTTCCAGCTGATCTTCATCGCCACCCATCTGCCGAACTTCATCGGCATCTGCGGTCTTCCGCCGTCCGTCGGAGCCGAGGCCATCGCGCTGATCGGCATATGCAATGCCTTCGGCACGCTGGCCGCGGGCTATTGCGCCGAGCGCTGGGGCAACAAGAACGTGCTGGCGATGATCTATCTGTTGCGGACGGTTTCGATTGCCGTCTTCTTCGCCGTGCCCGTCAGCGTCGAGACGACGCTCACCTTCGCGGCGGCCATGGGCTTCCTCTGGCTGAGCGTCGTCCCGCCGGTCAGCGGCCTGATCAGCGGGCTGTTCGGCTCGGCCAATTTCGGCGCGCTGTTCGGCGTCATGTTCCTCAGCCACCAGGTCGGCGCCTTCCTCGGCGCTTGGCTGGGTGGGCTGAGCTATCAGTGGAGCGGAAGCTACTCGATCGGCTGGATATCGCTGATCATCGTCGGCGCCCTTGCCGCAGCTCTGCAGCTGTCGGCAGACGAGGAGGGGGCCCGCCGTCTGCAGACATCATAGGCGGACGAGCCGCAAGGGTCGCGTCCGGCTGCCGGCTCCTACGCCGTCAGTTCCTTGCGCACGATCTCCGCCCCCTTCACCATCGCCGCCATCTTTCCGAAGGCGACGTCGCGCGGCAGGTATTTCAGTCCGCAGTCGGGGGCCACCACCACGCGGTCGGCTGAGACGTAGGGAAGCGCCCGGCGGATGCGCGCGGCGACCGTCTCTGGCGTTTCCACCTCATGGGTCGAGAGGTCCAGGACGCCGAGGATGATACGCTTGTCGGGCAGCGTGCCGAGGATCGCGCAGTCGAGGTTCGACTGGGCGGTCTCGATCGAGACGTCGTGCACCGGACATTTGGCGAATTCGGGCAGGAACGAGTAGCCCTCCGGCCGCTCGTGGATGATCGCGGCATAGCCGAAGCAGATGTGGACGGCGGTTTCGCCGGTGATGCCGTCCAGCGCCGCGTTCAGTGCCTCCAGGCCGTATTCGCGGGCCTTCTCGGGCCGGGCCTGCATGTAGGGCTCGTCGATCTGCACGATGTCGGCGCCGGCCGCGAACAGATCGCGGATCTCCTCGTTGACCGCCTTCGCATAGTCGAGCGCCATCTCGGCGGGGCTGTCGTAGAAGTCGTTCTGGGCCTGCTGCGACATGGTGAAGGGACCGGGCACGGTCATCTTGATGCGCCGGTCGGTGTTTGCGCGCAGGAACTCGGTGTCGCGCACCTCTACGGCGTGCTTGCGCCGGATCTTGCCGGTGACGCGCGGCACCGGGTTCGGGTGGCCGGAGCGGTCGAGCGCGGTACCGGGGTTGTCGATGTCGACGCCCTCCAGCGCTGTCGCGAAGCGGTTCG
Organism: Pseudomonadota bacterium; assembly: GCA_023435545.1. Taxonomy (GTDB): domain Bacteria; phylum Pseudomonadota; class Alphaproteobacteria; order Rhizobiales; family Tepidamorphaceae; genus Tepidamorphus. The sequence continues at coordinate 5,615 of JAEYRQ010000608.1, forward strand.
AGTAGCTCTCGCGGCGCATCTCGCCGTCGGTGATGATGTCGAGTCCGGCGCGCTCCTGATCGCGGATCGCCAGCAGCGTCGCGTCGTCCTGCGCCTCGTCGAGGAATTCCGGGGCGATCCGCCACAATTCGCGGGCGCGCACGCGCGGGGGAAAGCGGCCTGCCAGCTTCGCCCGGTCGATCAGCCAGTCGGGCTGGGCGTAGGAGCCGACCAGCGAGGTCGGTAGGAGTGTGTTTATCGTTGCCATGTCTGTCGTTTCTCTCCGTCTTGTCTCGAGTTGACGCGCTGGCAGTCTATGCGCGGAAGAGGTTGCGTTCGATGCCAGCGGCCTCGAACAGATAGTCGCGGCTGGTCTCCAGGTCGCCGCGCAGCCTGTCGAGATCCGCATCCTGCAACTCGCCCCGCCACTTGCGGATCTTGCCGGCGACCATGACGGTATTGACGTTACTGCGGTCCATCAGCGTGACCACAGCGCCGGGCACATGGTTGAGCGGCGCGACGTTGATCGCTGCCGCGTCGAGCAGGACGATATCGGCCTCCTTTCCCTGGGTAAGGCTGCCGACCTTACGGTCGAGCTTCAGCCCGCGGGCACCCTCCAGCGTCGCCATGCGGATCACGTCGCGCGAGGTCAGCAGCTCGGGCAGGCTCTCGCCGCCGCCGAGAGCTGCCTCGTTGACGAATGCGCGCTGCAGAGTCAGCGCGGCCCGCATCTGGGTGAAGGGATCGGCGCTCATCGTGCACTCGACGTCGGAGGAGAGCGAGGGCTGCAACCCCACGTCCAGCGCCTTCTGGATCGGCGGCATGCCGTGGCGCATCACCATCTCGATCGGCACGGAGAGTGAGATGTGCGCGCCGGCATCCGCCGCCGCCTTCCAGCCGAGTTCCGACATGCCGGTCATGTGGATGTAGATGTTGTCGGGGCCGAACTGGCCGCTTTCGGCCAACTGGTCGAAGACCGGTGCCATGCCGAACGTGCCGACGACATGCAGCGCTATCGGTATCCCCAGTTCGCGGCCGATCGCCCAGGCGCGCTCGTAGCCGGGCAGGTAGATCTCGCCGCCCATGACCATGGTCAGAAGCTGGTCGTCCGAGGCGAAATGCTCGGACTTCAGCCGCCGGGCGTCGGCCGGGTATCTGGTCTTCTCGCCCCAGCCCTCGAAATACCCGAAGACGGCGCGCCGCCCCGCATCCTTCAGGGCCTCGATGGCGGCATCGGAGTGTTCCGGCGAGTGATGGATCTGGGAGACGTCCATCACCGTCGTCACCCCGGCGTCGAGCTGGGCGAGCGAACCGAACAATTCGCTGATGTAGACGTCGTGTGGCCGGTAGACGAGCGAAAACGTCTGCAGGATGTGGTCGTAGTAGTTGACGGCGCCGTGGGGGTGGCCGTCATTGATGAGGATGCCGTCGGCCAGGAAGCCGCGTAGCGCGGTCTCGAACTGGTGGTGATGGGTGTCGACGAAGCCTGGCATGACGATCATGCCGGCGGCCTCGATGATCTCGGCATCGCCGGCATCCAGCCTCGGGCCGATCGCCTCGATCCGTGTCCCGTTCACCAGCACGTCCGCCTCGGCGAAGTCCCCGACTTCCGGGTCGACGCTCAGGACGTGGCCACCGCGGATCAGCAGCCGCCGGCCCGGCTCGCCGGAATCGGCCGGTACCGGTCCAGGTCGCACCCTTCGGGGGGCCGAAGTCCCGGCGGCAGCGCCAGCCGGACCGGACACCTCGCCTGTGGCAGCGACCGCAGCACGCTCACAGAACCCGCACATGTTTGCCCCTCCCGATGGATGCCAGGCGCATCCGGTGTCGTGACGACGATCCCCCCGGCGCGATCGCTTGTGCAGACCATCGCGCCTGTCGTTCTGATTTTTCGCTAGTCGAAAAAATTGTTCATTCCCATCGTGCGGTGAACCTGGAGGACTGTCAATCGCCGGCAGATCGGGAAGGCCGGTATGGCCGGACCCGACGCAATCAACGCACGCCGATGATCGACTCGAGCACCGGATAGCGCGACAGGGTCTGCGCGATCCTCGCTGCGGAGGCGCGCAGTTCCTGAAGGCGGTTCCTCACCAGATCCTCGGCCGTCACCATGCCCGAGTAGCCGGAGGAATTGAGGGCTGCGATCGTCCTGCCGGAGGTGCCGCGGATCGGCACGGCAAGCGCGGTGATGCCATAGTCCAGCTGGTCCACGGACGTCGAATAGTTCTTGTCCCGCACGTCCTCGATGATCGCCTTGAGCTCCGCCTTGTCGACGACCGTCCGGTTGGTCAGCGCCACGGGTACGACCTCGCGCAGGTAGCGATCGAACGCCGCATCGGGCAGACCCGCCAGCAGCACGCGCCCCAGCGATGTGGCGTGAGCCGGGTAGCGGGCGCCGACGACAGCGGTCGGCCGGCGCGCGCGCTGCTCGGAGTAGTGGGCGATGTAGAGGACGTCGTGGCCCTCGAGCGTGGCAACCGAGGAGGCATCGCCGAACATGCCGACGAGCCGTGTCAGCTCGGGTTGCAGAACCTCGTCCACCCGCGCCGAGAAGTAGAACGCCGAGCCGAGGCTCATCACCTTCGGGCGCAAATGAAAGCGCTTGCCGGTCTGGCCCACGTAACCCATCGCCTGCAGCGTGATCAGGCTGCGCCGGGCTGCGGCAGGGCTCAGGCCGACACGCCGCGCGACCTCGCTGAGCGTCATCTCGGGGTGGGCGGAATCGAAACATTCGAGGATTGACAGCCCCCTGGCGAGGGCCTCGACGAATTCCGCCGGACGATCCTCCTCCGTGCTCGTTTCGAGCATGCCGCAAGCCTTCCTCAGTGGCCGTCTTCAGTCGCCGGGAGCGAGTGTGAAGTCGAAATTTATCATCGCATCCGGCTTGCGCTCCAGTGGAAGCTCCGCGGCGATCTCCGGCTTGTACGGCTCGATCCGGGCAATCAGCGACTTGCGCACCCCGAACACCGCGTCGTTGTCCACATACTCTGTGTTCTCGAAGAATGTCTCGGTGACGATGGGGCGCATGCCCTCGGCCCGGACCATGTAGTGGAGATGGGCGGCGCGCCAGGCGTGCCTGTTGCCCGCCCGCAGCAGTTCGCCCACCGGGCCGTCATAGGGCACCGTATAGGGCTTCGGCAGGACCGTCGTGTAGTAGTAGCGGCCTTGCGCGTCCGTTTCGAAGACGCCGCGCAGATCGTACTTGTCCTGGCCGGTCTCCTGGATCGGATAGGTTCCCGAGCCGTCGGCCTGCCAGGTGTCGACGATCGCGCCGGGAAGCGGGTGCTTGAGCGTGTCGCGGACGATGCCGTGGCAGAGCACCGTGACGCCCTCGCGGTCTCCCGCCAGATCGGCGCCGAGCGGCTTGCGCGGGGCATCGTCCAGGTAGAACGGGCCGAGATTCGAGTTCTCGGTGGCGCCGCCGCGCGTGTTGATCATGTCAACCAGCGCCGACCAGCCGAGCACATCCGACAACAGGATGAACTCGTGGCGGTCGGGCGTCGAGATCTTCCCGCAGTCGTACAGGAAGGTGAGGACTCGCATCCATTCGTCCTGCGTCAGGTTGGTCTCGCGCGTGTAGTCGTGCAGGTGCTGGATCAGGCTGTCGAGCAGGAACCGGAAGCGCGATCCCTCCTCGGCCTTGAAGCTCGCCTTCACCGCGTCGGTGATCGTGAACTGATTGATGTCGCGCATCCCAGTCTCCCTCCCATTCTTGGCATGCGGCGCGCCGAAGCAGGTGCGCCCCAGTCTTGACAGCACCCTAGTTCGGAGCATAGTTTCCGACAAGAGAAAAAGATTTCGGCTAGCGAAAATTCAGGGAGGGTCGATGCGCATCGGCAAGCAGGACAGCGCCTACACGGCGATCGCCACCTCGGATGCGCACACGATCACGGTGCGCGGCCACGATCTGTGTTCCGAACTGATCGGGAAGATCGACTTCACCGACTATTTCTGGCTGCTGGTCACCGGCTCGCGGCCGGACGAGCGCCAGCGGGCGATCACCAATGCCTGCCTGGTCGCCATCGCGGAACACGGGCTGGTGCCGAGCGTGCAGGCCGCGCGCATGACTCTCGCGGCGGGGCCGGACGCCTGGCAGGGGGCGATGGCCGCCGGGCTGCTCGGCATGGGCTCCGTCGTCGCCGGCAGTTCCGAAGCCGCCGGCCGCTACATCGTCGAGGTGCTCGAGGCGAGCCGCGGCTCTGACCTCGACACAGCGGCGCGGCAGAGCCTCGAGGCGCTGAAGGCGTCTCGCAGCAAGGTCCCCGGCCTCGGCCATCCCCAGCACAGCAGCGGCGATCCGCGCGCCGATACGCTGCTGGCACTCGCCGACAGGCTGGGTGTCACCGGCGATCATATCGGTTGCCTGCGCGTCATCGCTGATCTGGCGCCCGGCATCATGAACCGGCCGCTGCCGGTCAACGTGTCGGGCGCGATTCCCGCGTTGATGCTCGATGCGGGCTGGCCGGTCGATGCGATGAAGGGCATCCCGCTGCTCGCCCGCGTGGCGGGGCTCGTCGCGCACCTGTTCGAAGAGTCACAGCGTTCGATCGGCTTCATCATGTCCCACCAGGCAGACCTTGCCATCGCTTATGACGGCCCAGCGGCGGTGACCTCGAAGGCGGCCACCGAGACCAAGTGAGGCAGCGTCCGTGACGAAGATCCTGACCGACTTCCGCGTGGTTGAAATGGGCACCTACATCACCGGGCCCGCCGCCGGCATGCATCTGGCCGATCTCGGCGCCGACGTGATCAAGGTGGAGCGGCCCGGCCAGGGCGATCCGTTCCGGGCGTTCAAGGGCGGTCTCTACTCGCCGCACTACCAGACGTACAACCGCAACAAGCGGTCGATCGCGCTGGACACCGGCAAGCCCGACGACCGGGCCGTGTTCCACGATCTGATCCGGACCGCCGACGTCTTCATCCAGAACTTCCGGCCCGGCGTCGCCGAGCGGCTCTCTGCCGGCGCCGAGGAACTGCAGCGGATCAATCCGCGGCTGGTCTATTGCGCGATCACCGGCTTCGGCCAGAGCGGCCCGGCGCGCGACCGGCCCGCCTATGACACGGTCGCCCAGGCGGCAAGCGCCTATCTGCGGCTGCTGACGCCGCCGGCCAATCCGCGCGTCATCGGCCCGGCGATCGCCGATGCGGTAACCGGCCACTACGCGGCGCTCGGCATCGTCGCGGCGCTTCTCGAACGGTCGAAGACCGGCAAGGGCAGGCGCCTCGACATCTCGATGCTCGAGGCGATGTGCCACTTCAACCTGGACAGCTTCACCCACTACTTCAGTGTCGGCGAAGTGATGGGTCCGCTCAGCCGGCCGATGGTCTCGCAGTCCTACACCTTCGCCTGCGCCGACGGGAAATGGATCGCGATCCATCTTTCCTCGCCGCAGAAGTTCTGGGAGGGGCTCGTCGCGGCGGCCGAGCGGCCGGACCTGCTCACCGACGACCGGTTCGCCGAGCGGTTGAACCGCATCAGGCATCAGCAGGACCTGATCGACATCCTGACGCCGATCTTCGCCACGCGGACGCGCCAGGAGTGGTGCGACATCCTGCTTGAGCAGGAGGTGCCGCACTCGCCGGCCTACGATTCGAACGAAGCGCTGGAGGACCCCCAGGCGAAGCACCTGCACATCGCGGTGGAGGCGACGCACCTGACGATGGGGCCGTTCAAGACCGTGCGGCCGCCCTACAGCTTCGACGGCGAGGCCGATCTCGACGTGCTGCCGCCGCCGACGCTCGACGAGCACGGCGAGGAAATCAGGGCCGAACTGGCCGGCCGGCGGACCGGCTGAACCGACGCCGCATACCCGGAGGAGGGGACCATGGCGCTACCGGTCGAAGAGGTGATGAAGGCCAGCAGCGGAATGCTGCAGAAGCAGCTCTACGCGATCTTTACCTCGCCGGTCGCAGGTCTCGGGCCCGTGCTGGAGACCATCGAGGCGCATCTGGCGTTTCAGGTGGCGCTCGAGCGGGAGGGGGTGCTCTACGCCGCGGGGCCAATGTGGACCGATGACGAGCAGAGCTGGGACGGTGACGGGCTCGTCGTCGTGCGTGCAGGATCGAGGGACGAGGCGATCGCCATCGCCGAGCGCGATCCGATGCACGCGAGCGGCGCCCGCCGCTTCACGGTCCGGCCGTGGATGATCAACGAAGGCAGCATAACCGTCCGGCTCGACTGCTCGAGCCAGACGTTCAAAGTGCTCTGAACCAGGGAGGAACGACCATGAAGAGACTGCCCGGCCTGTTGCTGGCGAGCGCGCTCGCCATTCCGTCGATGGCCTACGGCCAGGAGACGATCCAGCTCACCATCGCCTCGAGCCATCCGACCACGATCCCGTGGATCGGCATGATCCAGACCGAGTTCATGCCGGATGTCGACCGGCGCCTCGCGGAAACCGGCAACTACAAGATCGACTGGCAGGAGGCGTTCGGCGGCCAGCTCTACAAGGCAAACGCGACGCTGACATCGGTCGAGGAGGGCATCACCGACATTGGCTGGGTGTTCTCCTATCTCGAGGGCGCCAAGATGCCGCTCAGCCAAGTGACCGCCTATACCCCGTTCTCGACGAACAACGTTCCGGCGCAGCTCGACACGATGGCCGATCTGTTCGAGCAGTTTCCGGAGTTCAAGAACGAGTGGGAGCAGTACAATCTGGTGTTCCTCGGTGCGACCGGCTCCGACAGCTACGACCTCTACACCAAGCAGCAGATCGCCTCGCTGGACGATCTCAACGGCATGAAGATCTCCGCTCCCGGCGTGCTCGGCACCTGGCTGCGGGGCCTCGGCGCCAATGCCGTCGACGGGGCGCTGCCGACCTTCTACACCGACATCCAGACCGGCGTTTCGGACGGGGTTCTGTCGCTCGCCCTCGGCGTCCTGCCGACGAAGCTCTACGAAGTCGCTCCCCATATCACCCGCGCGGATGCCGGTGTCGTCTTCTCGGGTGGCCTGGCAATCAACCGCGACTCCTGGGACGCGCTTCCCGAGGAGGTGCAGCAGGCGCTGCTTGCCGCTGGCGAGGTCTATTCCAAGGCGCATGCGCAGGATCTGATGGATCGGCACGAGATGGCGCTGAACAAGATCCAGGAGCTCGGAGCCGACCAGAGCACGCCGGTGACGATGACCGTCATGTCGCCCGAGATGCGCAAGGAGTGGGCCGACAGGTTGCCCGATCTTGCCGGCGAGTGGGCGGCAGACGCGCAGGCGCGCGGGCTTCCCGGCGACGCGTTCCTGGCGGCCTACATGGAGGGCCTGCGCGCGCGGGGCGAGGAGCCGCGGCGCGACTGGGGCAAGGCCGAGTAGTCGCGTCGGTCGGCGGCGCAGGCATTGCCGACGCTCGCGGA
>JAEYRQ010000610.1 GCA_023435545.1 Pseudomonadota bacterium
GTTGTGGACAATTTCCGTTAACGTGCTGTTAACGATAGCGTCACGCGGCCTTCAAATGCCGGGATCGACGGCCGGCTTCGCGGCGCGCTTGCGGGTCGAGGACGCCTTCGGCTTCGCAGCTGCAACCACCTCCGGAACGATCCCGGCTGCACGCTCCAGGGCGTCCAGACGGGCGGCCAGCGCCTCATTCTCCTGCCTGGCGCGCACCGCCATCTCGCGGACCGCCTCGAACTCCTCCCGCTGCACCACGTCGAGGTCGCGGAGCACCTTCTCGGCCTGGGTGCGGATGGCCGTCTCCGCCTCGGTACGCACTCCGCGCGCGACGCCCGCCGCGTCGGTCACGAAACGCGCGAACTCGTCGAGAATGCGGTTGCTGGTCTGCGGCATGGCATTACGGGCAATCGACGCGCCCGTCCTCTCAAGACGTCACGAGTGCAACAATGGGCATCCACCACTCCGACTTCAAGAGCAGACAAGCCCCGCCAAGCGAAAACGCCGCCGGGAGAGCCCCGGCGGCGGTGTCCCGGACGATGTGTCGCGGAGATCAGGCGAGTTCGATGTTCACCGCCTGCGGGCCGCGGCCGCGCCGGTCTTCCTCGATCTCGAAGGTCACTTTCGTGCCTTCGTCGGGCGCCTGCAGGCCGGACCGCTCGAGCGCGGTGATGTGGACGAACACGTCCTTGCTGCCCGAATCCGGCGTGATGAAGCCGAAGCCGCGCGAATGATTGAAGAATTTGATGGTGCCGTTCTGGCGCATGGGAAGCTCCCTGTCCCGGTAATCCGTCGGCCAAACCAAAGTTCCGGACCGCGACGACCGGCCCGACAGTCTCAGCTCTTCGGGAAAGGCAACCTTGCAACCGAACCGGCGAAAGGCGCAGTCCTGACCTGAATTCCTGAGGGCACGCCCGAAGGGGGCGTGCCGGCAGCGAATTATATGGCAGCGGATTGCGGCACGGGCAAGCCGTGTTTGGGGGACGGCGATCACTCATACACGTCAGGAATGGCCCTGCATCAGGGTCCGAGGCTCTCGGCAGGTGCCAGTCGATGCTCGAATTGCGTCCGCGGACAGCACCCTTGCCAGGTCCGGCAAGGGTCCTTAATCCTGCCTCCGCGTCGCCGCCGTGCGGCGCCCCCGAACAGGGCAGTAGCGCTCATGCCGCTCTTGGCGATTCCCTTCCCCGCGATCGACCCCGTCGCCGTCGAGATCGGCCCCTTCGCGTTGCGCTGGTACGCACTCGCCTATGTCGCCGGCATCGTCTTCGCCTGGTGGTACATGCTCCGCCTGGTGGCGAACGCGGCATTGTGGGGCGGCCCGGCACCGTTGACGAAGCGCGACGTCGACGACCTGATCCTGTGGGCGACGCTCGGCATCGTGCTGGGCGGGCGGCTCGGCTACGTGCTGTTCTACAATCCCGCCCATTTCGCTGCCAATCCGGCCGAGATCCTGCAGATCTGGTCCGGCGGCATGTCGTTCCACGGCGGATTCCTGGGCGTGGTGGTCGCGGTCCTCGCCTTTGCCAGCGTACGCGGCCGGCCCGTCTCGGCGATGGCCGACATCGCCGCGGCGTCCACGCCGATCGGGCTGATGCTCGGCCGCATCGCCAATTTCGTGAACGGCGAACTGTGGGGCCGCCCGACCGACGTGCCCTGGGCGATGGTCTTCCCCTTCGCCGGACCCGAGCCGCGCCATCCCAGCCAGCTCTACCAGGCAGCCCTGGAGGGGCTGTTGCTGTTCATAGTGATCAGAATCGTCACCCACCGCTTCGGCGGCCTGCAGCGTCCCTGGCTGGCGACGGGAATCTTTCTGGCCGGCTACGGCTCCGCGCGGATCGTCGGCGAGATGTTCCGCACGCCGGACGCCCATATCGGCTTCCTCTGGGGCGGTCTGACCATGGGCATGGCGCTGTCGCTGCCGATGGTGGCGCTCGGGCTGGCGGTGATCGCGGTGGCGCTGGTGCGGCCGCGGCGATCCTTCGGGTCTGCCGCCGGACAGCCATGACCCCGCTCGAGCGGATCATCCGCGCGGAGATCGCCGAGACCGGTCCGATGCCGCTGGAGCGCTACATGGCGCTCTGCCTCGGCCACCCGCAGCACGGCTACTACATGGCGCGACCGGCCATCGGCGCGGCGGGCGACTTCACCACTGCCCCCGAGATCAGCCAGATGTTCGGCGAGATCGTCGGTGCCTTCCTCGCCCATTCCTGGCACGCTATGGGCTCGCCGAACCCGGTCCGCCTCATCGAACTCGGCCCCGGTCGCGCGACGCTCATGCTCGACATGCTCAGGACCTTCCGGGCGATGCCCGGCCTCCTCCCGTCAGCCGAGATCCACCTGGTCGAAACCAGCCCCAGGCTGCGCGCCGCGCAGGCCTATCGCCTCAAGGAGCACGGTTTCGAGGCGGCGTGGCACGACAGCCTCGACACCGTTCCGGAAGGGCCGATGCTGCTCGCGGCCAACGAGTTCTTCGACGCGCTGCCGATCCGCCAGCGCGTGATGCGTGACGGCATCTGGCGGGAGCGGATGGTCGGGATCGGCGCCGACGACAGGCTGCGCTTCCTCGACACCGGCCCCCAAGACAGCATCGGCATCCCGCCGCATCTGCGCGAAGCCGACGAAGGGGCGGTGATCGAGGATTGCCCCGCCGCCCGCGACATCGCCGGCGCAATCGGCACGCGGCTCGGGCGGCATCCGGGCATGGCGCTGATCGTCGACTACGGCTACCGCGAGCCCGCACACGGCGACAGCCTGCAGGCGCTGCGGGCCAAACGTCCGGCCGACCCGCTGGAGGCGCCCGGCGAAGCGGACCTGACGGCGCACGTCGACTTCCGGGCGCTGGTCGACGCGGCCACGCAGACGGGCGCGCGTGCCTGGGGTCCGATCACCCAGGGCGCGTTCCTGACTGCGCTCGGCATCGGGCTTCGGGCCGAACGGCTGCGCGCCTCCGGCGCCGGCGCCGGCGACCTTGCTACAGCGCTTGAACGTCTCACGGGCGTCGGCGCCATGGGCGCCCTGTTCAAGGTACTGGCGCTCGCCTCGCCGGACCTGCCGGTCCAGCCGCCCTTCGCGGCGAGTTGACTTGAACCTTCCGCCGGGCAAGCTTCAGCCGATGAACGCTCCTGCCTCCCGCTCTCCCGCGTCCCGCCCGATGAAGATCGAATCCGCCGGCCTGTCGCGCCCCGGCCTGCGGCACGGCTTCTTCACCCGCAACGGCGGCGTCTCCGAAGGCCTCTACGGCAGCCTGAACATCGGCCTGGGTTCGAACGACGAGCCGGCTCGCGTCGCGGAGAATCGCGGCCGGGTGGCCGATGCGATGGAGGTTCCGCGCGACCGGCTGGTGACGCCCTGGCAGTACCACTCGGCGGTGGCACTGGCGATCGACCGTCCCTTCGGTCCCGACGACAGACCCGAGGCGGACGCGGTGGTCACGCGGCGGCCCGGCATCGCGCTGGGTGTCTCGACGGCCGACTGCACACCGGTCCTGTTCGCCGATTCCGAGGCGATGGTGATCGGCGCGACGCATGCGGGATGGCGCGGCGCGCTCGCCGGTGTGGTGGAGGCAACGATCCAAGCCATGATCGGCCTCGGCGCCGCCCGCGAGCGGATCCTCGCCGTCATCGGCCCGACGATATCGCAGGCGAACTACGAGGTCGGCGAGGACTTCCGGCAGACGTTCCTCGACGCCGATCCCGGCAACGACCGGTACTTCGCGAGAGCCGAGGGCTCGGCCAAACCGCATTTCGACCTTCCCGGCTACGTCGCGGGACAGCTAGCCGGGGCGGGAATCGCTGAGATCGAGGACCTGCGCCTGTGCACCTACGCGGAGGAGGAGACCTTCTTCTCGTTCCGCCGGACGACCCACCGCGCCGAGCCGGACTACGGCCGGCTGATCTCGGCAATCGCAATCGTGGACGCCTGACACATGGCCCTGCACTTCACGCCGGACGAGTTCGCCGCACGCCGCGACCGCCTGAACCGTGCGCTCGCCGCCGAAGGGCTGGACGGGCTGCTGATGTTCTCGCAGGAGTCAATGTACTGGCTGACGGGCTACGACACTTTCGGCTTCTGCTTCTTCCAGTGCCTTTACACCGACGTCGACGGCACCACGGCGCTTCTCACCCGATCCGCAGACCTGCGTCAGGCGCGGCACACCTCCAACATCGAGGATATCCGGGTCTGGACGGATGCGGCCGGGGCGACGCCGGCGGGTCAGCTTCGCGACATGCTCGCCTCGCTCGGCGCCACAGGCAAGCGGCTGGGCGTGGAGGACGAAAGCCACGGGCTGGTCGCCTCGAACGGCCGCGCGGTCGATGCCTCGATGGTGGGCAT
>JAEYRQ010000642.1 GCA_023435545.1 Pseudomonadota bacterium
ATACCGGGAAGACCGAGCAGCGCGCACCAGACCGCCGGCGCCACCACCGCGTCGGAGAAGTTCTCCGCCAGGCTCTCGATCGCCGCGCGGCAGACGCCGGATTCGTCCAGCGCCGCCGGATCGCGGCCGACGATATGGGCGACGGCGGCACGACCGGCCTCGGGCCCGCCGGTCTCCAGATCCTTGGCCACCGCCTCGACGTGGGTCCAGAGGCTGCGCTGGGCAATCAGCGTCGAGGCGATGGCGCCGGTCAGCAGGAGAGCGAGCACGGCCGGCAACAGCGCGAACAGCACCAGTTGCATCATAAGCGCCGGCACGATGGCTGCGACGAGTATCGCAATGAGCGCCACGACGCCGTTGAAGCGGCGGGAATCGGCCGTCATTTCCGGCCGGTTGAGCGTCTCTTCCAGCCGCCCGATCAGCGTGCCCGTCCAGACCACGGGATGGCGGATCGCAGCAAAGAGCTGCCGCGGATAGCCGGCCGCAGCCTCGATCGCGAGGGCGGCGAACAGCACGTAGAGGTTGGTCGCGAGCATCATCCCGGCAAATCGCTAGCATGTCGCCAGTGCCCGGTGCAGAGGGAATGCGCACCTGCCTGCAATCGCTCTCGACGGAGTCGTGACCATCCGCTAGTCTCGTTTACGGACCGGTCCCGCAAGGGCGAAGAGGGAACGCGGTGCCGGATCTCGATCCGCAAGCCGCGGCTGTCCCCGCAACTGTAGGCGCCGAGCCGCCCCTCCATCGAACCCACTGGCGCGAGCCGGGAAGGGGGAGGGCGGCGGTAGGCAGGCGCGAGCCAGGAGACCTGCCGGTCCGTGGGGCAACTCCAAGGCCGCCGGTGGAGCGGCAGATCGGATGATGAGATGACTGAGCATACCGCATCCCTGACGCAACCGGCCGTAGCCTCCTCGCGGCTCTCCGTGGCCTCCGCGGTGTTCCTGCTGGGCGCGGCCTTCGTCTTCGTGACCGGCTTCGCGCATCCGCAGGCGCTGCACGATGCCGCGCACGACGCGCGCCACGCGCTCTCCTTCCCCTGCCACTGATCCCGCCATGCTGAAGCGGATCCTGGCCGCCGGCCTCGCCGGAGGCATCGCAGGCGGCATCGTCGTTGGCGCGATCGAGTCGGTCACGACGGTTCCCATGATCATTCACGCCGAGGCGTTCGAGGAGTTGGCCGCGACCGGCCTCACCTTCCTCGCACATGCGCCCGGCGAGCACGCTCACGGCGGGGAGGAGGGCGGCATGCGCCTGATCCTCACCTTCATCGCGACGATCGCGGTCGCGGTCGGCTATGCCTGGATGCTGCTGGCGGTGATGTACGCCAAGGGCAGCGAGATCACCATGCGTTCGGTGATTCCCTTCGCCATCGCCGGCTTCTTCGCCACGGGCCTGGCGCCGGCGCTGGGGCTTGCGCCCGAACTGCCGGGCGCGGCGGCAGCCGACCTGGAAGCGCGGCAGATCTGGTGGGCCTTCACAGCGCTCGCCACCGCAATCGGCATCGGCGCCATCTATTTCGGGCGCAGCCTGACCTGGGTGGTGGGCGGCGTTGTGTTGATCGTGCTGCCGCATGTGGTCGGCGCGCCGCAGCCCGACGGCATGGCGAGCGACGTGCCGGCGGAACTGGCAGCGCATTTCGCCTCGACCTCGCTGGTGATCCACGCACTGATCTGGATCGTGCCGGCGGCGATCGCAGGCTACGCGATGTCTCGGATGAACCTGGCCGACCAGACCGTCTGAGCTACCTGGGCAGAACCAACCCCTCCCACCGGCGCGGCGGGAGGGGTTTCCCATGCCGGTGCTGTGATGCCACTCTGCCTGCGGACAGACGATTCGCGCGAGGTGGCGGCATGGTCTCCATTGTCCCCGTCCTGACCTGGGTGCTGGCGCTCGTCGCAGCGGCCGCCGACATCATGCGCGGGCCGCGCCCGCTCACGGCAGGCATCGTCGCCGACCGGCTGCTGCGCTGGATCTTCTTCTTCGTCATCGGGCTGATGAGCCTTTGGGCCTTTCTCGGCCACGTCTTTTTTCCGGACCAGGCTGCGGCCTCCATTGGCTGGCAGCCGAGCCCGTTTCAGTTCGAGGTCGGCGTCGCCAATCTCGGCATCGGGCTGGCGGGTGTGGTGGGCGCTTTCTGGGGCGGGCTCGGGTTCCGCACGGCCACATGGATCATGGTGGCGAGCTTCCTCGGCGGCGCCGCGGTCGGCCATCTCCGGCAGATCGCGGAGACGGGGAACCTCGCAGCCGGCAACGCCGGCCCGATCCTCTATACCGACATCCTGACGCCGGTCGCCGTCGCTGTTCTGCTCGTGATCGCTTGGCGGGCGCGTCAGAAGGCGTAGGTGGTCGCGAAGGCGGCGCGGGCAAGCGCCTGCGGGTCGGCCGAGAACACGCAGCGCGGCGTGCCGGCGGCTGCCCAGACGACATCGTACTCCAGCAGCTTCAAGTCGATCAGCGTGCGCATCGGATCGGCATGCCCGATCGGGGGAATGCCGCCGATCGCATAGCCGGTGATCTCGCGCACGCGCCTGCCGTCCGGACGTACCAGCGCCTCGCCAAGCACGGCGGCGACGGCCGTCTCATCGACCCGGTTCACGCCCGAGACCAGCAGCAGATAGGGCTGGTCACTCTCGGCTCCGACAAAGACCAGCGACTTGACGATCTGCGCCACCTCGCAGCCGCAGGCCCGTGCGGCCTCCTCCGCGGTGCGGGTCGAGTCCGGCATCTCGACGACCTCGACGGCGAGGCCGGCGGCCTCGGCGGCAGCCGCGACGCGGCGGGCACTTTCAGGAAGCTGGTCCATGGCGGGCGCCCTTATAGCAGCAGGCGGAGACCCGGTCACGGCGGCACTGGAGCCGATCCGCTGTGGCCGGATCGAGTCTGATTTCCGGGATCGTTCATGGTAAACTGAACGTTAACAGGCCGAATCTTCCGGGTACGGAGCAGCACATGTCGGAAGAGAAGATCATCGAGGCGCCGATCAAGCCGGCCGATTCGAGCCGCCTGCGCGGGGCGCTCAGGCGGGCCCGGCATACCGAGGCCGAGCGCTCCGATGTCATCGTCGATTTGCGCGAAGCCGAGATCGCGCGCCTCGAACTGCTGCAGGACGCACTGTCGGACGTCTTCGACGAGATCCCGGAGGGGACCGACCTGCTCGAATGCGCGCTGATCCCCGGGACGCCGCCGCGGCTGTGGATCGACGTGCTGGCGCATGTGGTGATGGGGCGCGACAAGCGCACGTACCGGTTCCTGAAGGATACGCGCCACGGGCGGCAGGTGATCCTGGAGACGACCAGCATCGACGAGATGTCGAGCCGCGTCACCGACTATGTCGCGCACCGGCTCATCGAGCGCGAGCGGGCGCTGGAGAGCGACGCGGCAGGCAAGGCGGTGGTGTCGCTTGCTCCCCGACCGGCGGAGGTGAAGGCGATGACGGTCGAGCAGCCATCGCGTCGGTTCGGCTGGGGCAGCCTGGTCACCGCCTTCATTCTCGGCGTGTTGGTCGGCGCCGTCGGACTGTTCGCGATCGGGATCTCGATCAGCCTGCCCTGAACCGAGCGACGGCGCTGTCAGGCTTTCCGACTGCCTTCCGGGCCTGCGCACAGTTCTTCCTCGGACAGCGTGTGGAGGATGCCGCCGTCGAAGCCGCGCACGGTCATCCGGCACGACCAGGCGCCGGCCATGCCCTCGATGTCGAAGAGATTGTACTGGGCGGCAGGGCGGCCGCTGTGCTCGAGCGCCGACGCCGATGGAACGCCGACCACCGGTATCGGTGCGGCGGGACCGGGCAGCCAGCGCAGCGTGGCGCGGTGCTCGTGACCGTGCAGCACCAGTTCCGCGCCGGCGCGCTTCAAAAGGGCCGCGACCTCGCGGGCATTCAGCAGCCGGCGATAGCGGTCGCCGGGCTCGCGCATCGGCGGGTGGTGGATCATCACGACGCGGAACAGGCCTTCCTCGCCGAGCCTCGACAGCAGGGGCTCGAGACGCTCCATCTGATCGCGTCCGACCTTTCCGGTCGCCAGGAACGGCGCGGTGACGATCGCCGAGGAGCAGCCGACCAGGGCGAGTGGTCCCCGCCGCCTGAGATAGGGAAACCCGCCGTGGGGGAGCGTATCCGGGTCGCCTGCCATGTATTCCCGCCATGCGAGCGCGGTCCCGGCGACGGCGCGGCGCACGTAGGTGTCGTGGTTCCCGGGAACGAGCGACACCCTGTCCGGAGGTCCCAGGTGGTCGAGCCAGGCTCTGCAGGCGCGCCATTCGGCGGGCGTCGAGACGATGGCGAGGTCGCCAGTCACCGCGATATGGTCGGGATGGTGGGCGTGGATGTCGCCGACGACCGCGTCGAGTACATGCTGGACATGAACACGGTGGCGGTTGCGCCGCCAGTTCGCCCAGCCCAGGACCCGCTGTGACAGCAGATCGCGCCGGCGCGGCCTTTCATCGGGCGGAACGTGGGGGTCGGAGAGATGGGCGAGCCTGAACATTACCCGCCGTATCTAGCGACGGCGGGTTGCGATGGCCAGACGGATCGACCTGAACTCGTGGTGATTGCGCCGTTTCAGTTGGGCGCGAAGGTCATCAGCGCGGCGGCGATGCGGCCGTCGCGCAGGTCGAGCGCAGGGCGCCAGACGTAGGGGTCACGACGGGGAAAGAACAGGCGAAGCATGACAGGCTCCAGAACAAAGGCCTCAGCGGTATCGCTGCTAATTATCTACCTATGTAGTAGACATTCTCGCGTATTTCAGCCCGGGCGGACGCGGGGCGGGGTTGCGAAGCACGCATGGCCGGTGAACCGGATGTTAACGCCGGCCAAGAGGCGGGGCCTTGGCGCCGTGCCGGCGGCAGGCGGGAGAACCACGTGCGCCGATACCTGACGCATCTGGTGTTCCGGCCATGGTGGCGCCTGAGCCGCGGCATGACGCTCGGGGTGCGCGGCATCGTGGTCCGCGAGGCGCATCATGTGCTCCTGGTGAAGCACAGCTACGTGCCCGGCTGGTATCTGCCGGGAGGCGGCGTGGAGCGAGGCGAGACGGTGCTCGAGGCGCTCGGCCGGGAACTCGAGGAGGAGGGCGGCCTACGCCTTTCCGGCGCCCCCCAGCTCCATGGCGTCTTCTGCAACAACGCCGAGCATCGCGGCGACCATGTGGTCGCCTTCATCGTCAGGGAGTGGTCGCAGGAACGTGCCGTGAAACCCACGATGGAGATCGTGGCTGCGGAGTTTTTTCCCGCCGACGGGTTGCCGACTGGTACGACCCCCGCGACGCGGCGGCGCGTCGCGGAAGTGTTCGAGGGCGCCCCGAGCACGCCCTACTGGTGAATCAGGCGGCGCGCAGGCGGTCGCGGTCGTGCGGGGCGTCGAGGTCGAGGTCTGGTCCGACAGGTACGATG
>JAEYRQ010000645.1 GCA_023435545.1 Pseudomonadota bacterium
ACGGTGATCCGCTCTGCCGCCCGGGTGATCGCGGTGTAGAGCCAGCGCTCGCGGGTGTCCTTGAAGGCGAAGCTCTCGTCGAACAGCAGGATGTCGTCCCATTGCGAGCCTTGCGCCTTGTGGACGGTTAGCGCGTAGCCGTAGTCGAACTCGTCGGAGTTCCGCCGCTGCGCCCAGGGCACCTCCTCTGCGCTCTCGAACAGCGCCTTTAGCACCCTTATCTTGGCGAGCGCGCCGTGCGGCCCCTCGTCCTCGGCCTTCACCATCATCGACAACGCCTGCGCCTTGCCCATGCCCACTGACATCACCCGCCAAAGGCTGCCGTTGAGCAGCCCCTTCTCGGAGTTGTTCCTGAGACATACCAGCTTGTCGCCCGAGGCCGGCAGCGCCCCGTCGAATCCCTTCAGCTCGCGGATGCGCTGGTTGTAGCGCCGGCGGGTGCGATTGATGCCGAGCAGCACCTGGTCGGCGGCCAGCACCTGATCCGCGTCGATATCGGCCTTGCCGATCACCCGGCTGTCGCCGTAGCGCCCGTGCTCGAGCCGCCCGCCCTCGCGCACCGTCTGGGCCAGCGCCACGATCGGGTTGTCGCGCGCCTGGCGATGCACCTCGGTCAGGAGGATGTCCGGCTCGTGCTCGGTGAAGAAGCCGCCGCCGGAGATCGGTGGAAGCTGGCCCGGATCGCCCAGCACCAGCACCGGCGTGCCGAAGGACAGGAGATCCCGGCCCAGGGCCTCGTCGACCATCGAGCACTCGTCGACGACGATCAGCTTCGCCTTTGCAACCGGGCTCATCCGGTTCAGCGAAAAGGTCGGCGAGATCAGTGTCTTGCCGCTCTCCTCGTCCTCGACAGTCTCCTCGCCGCGCGGCCGATAGATCAGCGAATGGATGGTCTTCGCCCCCTCGCAGCCGCGGTTGCGCAGCACCTGTGCCGCCTTGCCGGTGAACGCGGCATAGAGCACCTCGCCGTCCACCTCCTCGGCGATACGCTGGGCGAGCATCGTCTTGCCGGTGCCGGCGAAGCCAAACAGACGGAACACTTGCCGGTCGCCAGCCTTCAGCCAGCGCGACACCGCCCTGAGCGCGTCGTCCTGTCCGGGGGAGAGCTTCATCGGCCGCTCATCTGTTCACGCCAGATCGTCAAAGCCGCTGTCGTCGCCCTTGAAGGGCAACGGCACACGATGCTGCCGCGCCATCAGGTAGGCGAAACAATTGGCCATTAAGCCGAGCCGGATGGCTGCCAACCTTGCCGTAGCGGGCAAGTGCTTGAATGGCCAGACCCGCCGTCTCGATCAAGATCGCACGCACATTGATGCCCGCACGCTCCGAAAACCTGCCGATCGCATCGCGAACCGCCATTGCCGGCAGGCGCGACGTCCAGGCAAGCGCATCCGTCTCAGGGGCGCGAATATGCAGTGTCATCGGCCTGTTCCGTGTGGACCGGTGCTCGTAGCATGTACATGATCAGAACACAACGGGAACGCCGATACTGTCAAGTGCGAAATGAGATGAGGCATTGGCGAGCAGGGCGCCGTGTCAAGGTTTGATTCGTTGAATAGTTCGATCGCCCAAGGACCGGCCTCACGTTTTTTCATTACACAATGATCCATTCCTCGGAAGAACTTGATCACCTCAGCACCCTTCCCCCTCTCTTCTGGGATCATCCTGGCCAAAAGACGCGGACAATTCAACGCATCCGATTAAACTATTAGTGTAAATCACGCTAAGATAGCAAAACCTTTGGTAGAAACAAATGTCAAAGCTACATAAGTCCCGCAATCTATACCCATCCTTAACGGGGAACCCTCGTACATTGACAACCGACAATACCGAATCCCACGGCCCACAAGAACGGCAGGGCCCGTCGGGACTACGTGTCGGTCACAATCGTTCATCTTGGGGCTACGATGAAACACGCATTCAGCTTCACTAATCTGAAAACTAAGTCGAAGGTCCTGATCGGCGTCCTGTCGCCGATGGTCCTGCTGCTCGTGCTGGGCGGCGTCGCCATGTACAACATCAACTCAATTACTAGGACCAACGAGCGGGTGGAACACACCCATGAAGTGTTGTCCGATGCGGCGAACATCGTCGGTTCCGCGGTCGACATGGAAACCGGGATGCGCGGCTTCCTGCTGGCCGGCAAGGATGAGTTTCTGGAGCCCTATCGAAACGGCGAGAAGGCGACCTATGAAGGTATCGCCGAATTGCAGAACGAGGTGAGCGACAATCCGAAACAGGTCGCGCGCCTGGACGAAGTCCGGACTGTTCTTAAGGAATGGCAGGCCAACGACGCCGAACCGTTGATCGAATTCCGCCGCGGAATCGGCGAATCAAGGTCCATGAACGACTTGGCCGAGTTGGTGGGCGAGGGCCGCGGCAAGCAATATTTTGACAAGTTCCGCCAGTTGATGGCGGACTTTGCGGCGGAGGAGCGGGCACTTATGGTCCAGCGCCAGGAAGCCAACGCCAACACCGTCCAATCCACCTATACAATGATCATCGCCTGCATCGTCCTGGCGCTGGCGGCCGGGACAGCGCTGGCCTGGCTGATCGGCAACGGGATCGCCAACCCGATCGGCCGCATGACCGTCGCCATGCGCAAGCTCGCCGACGGCGACACGTCGACCGATGTGCCCGGCGTTGGCCGCGGCGACGAGGTCGGCGAGATGGCGGCGACGGTGCAGGTGTTCAAGGAGAACATGATCAAGGCAAACCAGATGACCGCCGAGCAGGAGGCGATGAAGAAGCGCGCGGAGATCGAGAAGCGCGAGACGATGAACAGGATGGCCGACGAATTCGAGGCCTCGGTCAAGGGCATCGTCAACACGGTCTCCTCGGCCGCGACCGAACTGCAGTCCTCCGCTCAGTCGCTGTCCGGCACCGCTGAAGAGACCAACAGGCAGTCGACAGCGGTCGCCGCGGCCTCGGAGCAGGCCTCGACGAATGTTCAGACGGTCTCCTCGGCTGCTGAAGAGCTCGCCGCATCGGTATCCGAGATCGGTCAGCAAGTTGCGCAGTCGACCCAGATCGCCTTCAGGGCTGTCGAGGATGCCCAGCGCACCAACGCCACCATCGAGAACCTGTCGGCCGCCGCCCAGAAGATCGGTCAGGTGGTCGAGCTGATCTCCGACATCGCCGCGCAGACCAACCTCCTGGCGCTGAACGCCACGATCGAGGCCGCCCGCGCCGGCGAGGCCGGCCGCGGTTTCGCCGTCGTCGCGTCCGAGGTCAAGTCGCTGGCCGGCCAGACCGCCAAGGCGACAGATGACATCGGCCAGCAGATTGCCGCCATTCAGGCGCAGGTCGAGGATTCGGTCGGCGCGATCAGGGCGATCGGCGGCACCATCGAGCAGATCAGCACGATCTCGACGGCGATCGCCTCGGCGGTAGAGGAACAGGGCGCGGCGACCCAGGAGATCGCCCGCAACGTCCAGCAGGCCGCCGTGGGGACCCGCGATGTCTCCAGCAACATCGTCGGAGTCACCCAGGCCGCCGGTGAGACTGGCCAGTCGGCAGGACAGGTCCTCGGCGCCGCGAGCGAGCTATCCCGGCAGTCCGAACTCCTGCGCGAGCAGGTCGACAGGTTCATCGCAACCGTGCGCGCCGCCTGACCGCTCTGCCAAGGGCGGCTGACAAACTGCGGCGGGCCCACGGGCCCGTCGCTTTCGCGTTCTTCCCGGACGCGACATTCCTCGCTTTCGTGTCGGCTATTCCGCCGTCTCGATCGCCGGAATGTCCCTGACGGCTACCGTCCAGTCTGGACGGGTGTGCGCATCCCAGTAGATGTCGATCAGCCTCGAGGTCACAGGCCCCGGTCGGCCATTCCCGACGGTGATGCCGTCGAGGCTGGTCACAGGCATGACACCACCCGCGGTGGAGGTGGCGAATAGCTCGTCCGCCGCCTTCACCTCGGCGAGGCTCACAGGCCGTGCTACCGCCTCGAGTCCGGACTCGGTGAGCAGTTCCAGCGCGGACAGCCGCGTGATGCCGTGCAGGACACCGCTGTCCGGTGTCGCCACCCGGCCATCCTTCACCACGAACAGATTGAAGCCCGGGCCTTCGGTGATGTTCCCCGCCCCGTCCGGCAGGATGACCGTGCGCGCGCCGCGCTCGTAGGCCTCGAATAGCCCCTGCACCAGATCGAGCCAGTGGTAGTTCTTCACCGTCGGGTCCACCGAGAGCGGCGAAATGCGGTGGGTTTCGGCGATGGCGACAGACAGGCCCTTGTCGCGCTCCTCGGGCTTCAGGATCCAGCCGAACGGGACGACGAACGCGATGAAGCGGTTGATCGCGTCCCGAGGGTCGCGGCTGAAGGTCGGCGAGACGCCGCGCGTCATGATCATCTCGACGAACGCGGCCTCAAAGCCGGCGCGGCGCACGCATTCCGCGAGGATCCCGGCCACTTCCTCCTTGCTGTAGGGGATCGTCATCCGCAGCTTCTCCGCCGAGGCGAAGAACCGGTCGAGATGCCGGTCGAGCCGGAAGAAGCGCCCCTTCCAGACGTGAACCACGTCGTAGGTCGCATCGGAGCGCAGGAAGCCCCAGTCGAGGACGGAGATCTTGGCATCCTCGATGGCGCAGAACTGCCCGTCGAGGAAGGCACAACCCGGCGGGTACTGCATCACAGCGCCTCCGGTCCACGCTGGATCGCCGCGACGCCGCTGCGCGAGACCTCGACGAGACCGAGCGGCTTCATGATCGCGATGAACTGGTCGATCTTGGAGGACCGGCCGGTGATCTCGAACACGAAATGGTCCGTCGTCGCATCCACCACCTGCGCGCGGAAGGCGTCGCCAAGACGCAGCGCCTCTACCCGAAGTTCGCCCTTGCCCGCCACCTTGATCAGCGCCAATTCCCGCTCCAGAGGCTTGCCGCCGGCGGTCAGGTCGATCACCCGGTGCACCGGCACCAGGCGCTCGAGCTGATGGCGGATCTGCTCGATCACCATCGGCGTGCCGGTGGTGACGATGGTGATGCGCGAAAGATGCTGTTCGTGTTCTGTCTCCGACACCGTCAGCGAGTCGATGTTGTAGCCGCGGCCCGAGAACAGGCCGATCACCCGGGCGAGCACGCCGGGCTCGTTGTCGACAAGCACCGAGAGCGTGTGCTGTTCGAGCGTTTCCACCTTCTGCAACATTCGTCCTTCCGCGCTATCGAGCCTCGGCCAGCGCCGGCTCGTCCACCTCGTCGAAGTCGAGCACCCAGGGCTCGACGATTCCCGCCGCCGTCCAGGCCTTGAAGGCAGGAAGATCCATCACCGCCGCCATGTATGCACCGATTTCATCGTCCACCGGAATGGAATAACCGTCGAAACGGGCGACGACCGGCGCAAACATCGCATCCGCGGCACCAAAGGTGCCGAACAGGAACGGTCCACGCCGCCCGAACCGGCGCCGGCAGTCGCTCCACAGCTGCTGGATCCGCGCCACGTCGCGCGTCACCTCGGGTCCACGGTCGCGCCAGCCGAAGCGCTTCCTGAGGTTCATCGGGCACGCGCTGCGCAAGGCCGAGAAC
>JAEYRQ010000652.1 GCA_023435545.1 Pseudomonadota bacterium
CCTGAAGCGGATCTCGGGCGTTGGTCCGAAAATCGAGGGCATCCTTCACTCGCTCGGGATCTTCCACTACGACCAGATCGCCGGCTGGAGCGAGGAGAACGTCGCCTGGGCCGACGGCTATCTGAAGTTCAAGGGGCGCATCGGCCGGGAGAACTGGATCGAGCAGGCGAAGGCTCTCGCCCGGGGCGGGGATACGGATTTCTCAAAGCGCTACGGGAAGGACGACTGAACCATGCTTTCCGACAAGGACCGCATCTTCACCAACATCTACGGCATCCACGACTGGCGCCTGAAGGGCGCCATGCGCCGCGGCACCTGGTCGAACACCAGGGAGATCATCGCCAACGGCCAGGACTGGATCGTCGACCAGATGAAGGCCTCCGGCCTCAGGGGCCGCGGCGGCGCCGGCTTCCCGACCGGGCTCAAGTGGTCGTTCATGCCCAAGGAGGTCGGCGAGCGGCCGCACTATCTCGTCGTCAATGCAGATGAATCCGAGCCTGGCACCTGCAAGGACCGGGACATCATGCGCTTCGAGCCGCACCAGCTCATCGAAGGCTGCATGATCGCCTCCTTCGCGATGCGCGCGCATGTCTGCTACATCTACGTGCGCGGCGAGTTCATCCGCGAGCGCGAGCACCTCGAGCACGCCATCGAGGAGGCCTACGAGGCGGGCCTCGTCGGCAAGAACAACAAGAACGGCTGGGATTTCGACATCCACGTCCACCACGGCGCCGGCGCCTATATCTGCGGCGAGGAGACCGCGCTGCTCGAAAGCCTCGAGGGCAAGAAGGGCATGCCGCGCCTGAAGCCGCCGTTCCCGGCCAATGCCGGTCTCTACGGCTGCCCGACGACCGTCAACAACGTCGAATCGATAGCGGTCGCACCGACCATCCTCAGACGCGGGGCGGCGTGGTTCGCAGCCCTCGGCAAGCCCAACAACACCGGCACCAAGCTGTTCTGCATCTCCGGCCATGTGGAGACGCCGTGCAACGTGGAGGAGGAGATGGGCATTCCGCTGCGCGAGCTTCTGGAGAAGCATGCGGGCGGCGTGCGCGGCGGATGGGACAACCTGCTCGCCGTCATCCCCGGTGGCTCGTCGGTGCCCTGCCTGCCCGCCGAAATGTGCCAGAACCTGTCGATGGATTTCGACACCCTGCGCGACGCGAAGTCCGGTCTCGGCACGGCGGCGGTCATCGTCATGGACAAGTCGACCGATATCGTCCGCGCCATCGCCCGCCTGTCCTACTTCTACAAGCATGAGAGCTGCGGCCAGTGCACGCCGTGTCGCGAGGGCACCGGGTGGATGTGGCGCGTCATGGACCGCATGGCGCGCGGCGAGGCGCACAAGCGCGAGATCGACATGCTGCTCGACGTGACCTACCAGGTCGAGGGCCACACCATCTGCGCGCTGGGCGACGCGGCCGCCTGGCCGATCCAGGGGCTGATCCGCCACTTCCGCCCAGAGATCGAGCGCCGCATCGACGAGTTCTCGGCCCGCTCGAAGGCCGCGCCGGTGCTGGTGGCGGCGGAGTAGGAGGGCGCGATGACGGATGCCGGCCCTGACAACATCGTCCTGCAGTATCTGCGACGGCTTGATGAGAAGGTCGATAGACTCATCGACGATGTCCACGACTTGAAAGTGCGAATGACGACGTTCGAGGAGTCGCTGGCGGGGACCAACCGTCGGCTCGACCGGCTTGAGATGCGGGTAGAGCGCATCGAACGCCGCCTCGATCTTGTCGAACTGCACTGAACCGGAGACGACGGGAGCGCCATGTCCAAACTGATCGTCGACGGCACCGAGGTCGAGGTACCGGCCGAGTACACGCTCCTGCAGGCCTGCGAGGAGGCCGGCGCGGAGATCCCGCGCTTCTGCTTCCACGAGCGCCTGTCGGTCGCAGGCAACTGCCGCATGTGTCTCGTGCAGGTTAAGGGCGCCCCGAAGCCCGTCGCCTCCTGCGCCATGGCGGTGCGCGACCTCAGGCCCGGGCCCAACGGCGAGCCGCCGGAGGTTCTGACTCGCACGCCGATGGTGAAGAAGGCGCGCGAGGGTGTGATGGAGTTCCTGCTCATCAACCACCCGCTCGACTGTCCGATCTGCGACCAGGGCGGCGAGTGCGACCTGCAGGACCAGGCGATGGCCTACGGGGTGGATTCCAGCCGCTTCCACGAGAACAAGCGCGCCGTCGAGGACAAGTATATCGGCCCGCTGGTCAAGACGATCATGACCAGGTGCATCCACTGCACCCGCTGCATCCGCTTCGTCACCGAGGTGGCGGGCGCCCCGGAACTGGGCGCGATCGGCCGTGGCGAGGACATGGAGATCACAACGTATCTCGAGAGCGCCATGTCGTCCGAGATGCAGGGTAACGTGATCGACCTGTGTCCGGTCGGTGCGCTGACCTCCAGGCCATACGCCTTCCAGGCGCGGCCCTGGGAACTGCAGAAGACCGAGTCGGTCGACGTGATGGACGCTGTCGGTTCGGCGATCCGTGTCGACGTTCGCGGCCGCGAGGTGATGCGGGTGCTGCCGCGCATCAATGAGGACGTGAACGAGGAGTGGATCTCCGACAAGACACGCTTCATCTGGGACGGGCTCAGGACCCAGCGACTCGACCGTCCCTATGTGCGCGATGCCGGCCGGTTGCGCGCCGCCACCTGGCCCGAGGCCTTCGCCCGCGTCGCGGAAAAAATGAAGGGGACCGCGCCGGAGCGGGCCGGCGCCATCGTCGGCGATCTCGCCTCGGTCGAGGAGATGTATGCGCTGAAGGGCCTGATGGCCTCGCTCGGCGTCGCCTCGGTCGACTGCCGCCAGGACGGTGCCGCGCTCGATCCGGCGGCCGGCCGGGCGTCCTATCTCTTCAACTCGACCATCTCCGGCATCGACCAGGCCGACGCCATCCTGCTGGTTGGCACCAATCCCCGGCTCGAGGCGACGGTGCTCAACGCCCGCATCCGCCGCCGCTGGCTCGCCGGTGGCCTGAAAGTTGGTCTGGTGCTCGGCGACCGTCCGGACCTCACCTATGATTACGACTATCTCGGCGCCGGCCCCGATACGCTTTCGGAACTGGCCGATG
The DNA here is from genome assembly GCA_023435545.1 of Pseudomonadota bacterium. GTDB lineage: Bacteria > Pseudomonadota > Alphaproteobacteria > Rhizobiales > Tepidamorphaceae > Tepidamorphus. The sequence continues at coordinate 3,078 of JAEYRQ010000652.1, forward strand.
GAACAGGTAGCTTCGCCGAGATGCTGAAGGGCGCGAAGCGGCCGATGGTGATCGTCGGGCAGGGCGCGCTGACACGTCCCGACGGCGCAGCGGTACTTGCGACGGCAGCGAAGATCGCCGCTAATGTCGGCGCGCTTGCCCCGGACGACGATGCCGGCTGGAACGGTTTCTGTGTCCTCCACACCGCCGCCTCGCGCGTGGGCGGGCTCGACCTCGGCCTCGTTCCGGGGGAGGGCGGCCGCGATGTCTCCATGATGCTCGACGCCTCCGCCAAGGGCGAACTCGACGTCCTGTTCCTGCTGGGAGCCGATGAGGTGGAGGTGCCGGCCGGCACTTTCGTCGTCTACATCGGCACCCACGGCGATCGCGGCGCCCACCGCGCCGACGTGATCCTCCCCGGCGCGGCCTATACGGAAAAATCGGGGACCTACGTGAACACCGAGGGCAGGGTGCAGATCGCCAACCGCGCCGCCTTCCCGCCGGGCGACGCCCGCGAGGACTGGGCAATCCTGCGGGCGCTGTCGGACGTTCTCGGCCACCGGCTGCCCTTCGACACGCTGGGCCAGCTGCGCAGCCGGCTCTATGGCGAGTACCCGCATTTCGCTCGGTCGGGCTCGGTCGAGACTGCCGATGCCTCGGTGATCGGGAAGCTCTCCAAGGGCGGCGGCAAGCTGACCAAGGCGGCGTTCACAGCCGCAGTGACCGACTTCTACCTGACCAATCCTATCGCCCGCGCCTCGGCCGTGATGGCCGAGATGAGCGCGCTGGCGCGGGCACGGCGCGAGGGGGCGACCGGGACCCA
>JAEYRQ010000657.1 GCA_023435545.1 Pseudomonadota bacterium
ACTTGCAGCGTCTCGCCCGCCAGCCGGTCCGCCACCACGAACCCGTCGCCGGAGCGGGCGATGACCGCATGATTGAGCGCAAGGCTCCCCGGCGCGAGGCGCGCCGTGTCGAGCAGGAGTTCGATGCCCAGGCGCTCCGGGTAGCTGATCCAGGCATCATGGTAGGTCGCCGAGAAGCGGAGCCGCGGCGACAGCGCAGGCCACAGCCGCAGCGTCTCGGCAGCGCCGCGGAACTGGTGCCGTGGCAGGACGCGCCGCTTGCGCGTCGTCCAGTCATACAGCAGCAGCCCGATCTTGATCGGCACCGCACCGCGGCTCGCCGGCCGGCTGGAGATCCGGAGAAATCCCGCCGCGCTGTTGAGCAGACCGGAGAAGACCAGGCGGATCGGGATCGTGGTCGGCAGCGGCCGCACCATGTGCGGCGCATTCCTGAGCAGGGCGTCACGTTCCCGCAGCGACTCGCGCACCAAGCCGAATTCGCCGTTCTCGAGGTAGCGCAGGCCACCATGGATCATGCGAGACGGCGCCGCGCTGCAGCCGGAACAGAAATCGTTGCGCTCGACCAGCAGCACTCGGAGGCCCTGCAGGGCGAGTTCGCGGTAGACGCCGATACCGTTGATGCCACCGCCGACCACGACGACATCGAACGCGCCGTCGCGTCGGATCGAACCCAGGGTGTCGTCTCGTTGTCTGGACATGGTCCGTCGTTCGCCGACGCGTGGTACGGCGCTGATCCTCTTCACATTGCGGCGGCGCGCTCAGGCGTCGAGTCCGGTCAGATGTCGTGTCGCTGCCTCGCTGATCGTCCTGATCTCTTCATCGGACAGGCGGATGCGGCCCGCCCCGGCGTTCTCCATCGCCTGGGCCGGATTGCGTGCGCCGCACAGCGCGAAGGTGATGCCCGGCTGGCGGATCGTCCACGCGATGACGATCTGCGCCGGCGTGGCGTCGTGGGCGTGGGCGACCGGCGCGATCTCGGCCATCAGCCGCCCCACTTTCTCGCGGTTAGCGATCGAGAAGCGCGGATTGTCCTTGCGCTGGTCGTCGCCCGAGAAGACCCGGTCCGGCCCGATGCGGCCCGAGAGCAGGCCCAGCGCCAGAGAGGAATAGGACAGCACCGATATCGAGCGTCCGGCACAGACCGGCAGCAGCGTCGCCTCGATGTCGCGCTTCACCATGCTGTACTCTTCCTGGATCGCATCGAGACCGCCGGTGGCGGCATAGGCCTCGAGTTCCGCGACAGACAGGTTGCTCGCCCCGATCGAGCGGATCTTGCCCTCAGCCTTCAGGGCCAAAAGCGTCTCCATCGTCTCGTCGATCGGCGTCGTCGGGTCCTGCCAGTGGGTGATGTAGTGGTCGATGCAGTCGGTGCCGAGGCGCCTCAGGCTCTGCTCGATCTCGTAGGCGATCGACTCACGGCCGAGATGCCGGTGCACGGGCCGGCCGTCATAGTCGAAGAAGTGGTTGCCCTTGGTCGTGTGCCAGACAAGGCCGCACTTGGTGGCAAGCACCACCATGTCGCGCCTCCCCTTGATCGCCTTGCCGACGATCTCCTCGGACAGGCCCTGGCCGTAGGCGGGGGCGGTGTCGATGAGGGTGACGCCTTCGTCGATCGACGCCTGGATCGCGGAGATCGACTGAGCGGTGTCGGTGCCGCCCCACATCCAGCCGCCGATCGCCCAGGTGCCGAGGCCAATTGCGCTGGCCTCTACGCCGGACCGGCCGATCTCGCGGATGAGCATTTCATGCGACATTCTGCACGGGCTCCATGAGTTCCAGCACCTTGCCGGCGGTTTCCTCGTCGACGATCAGCGTGTCGAGGAGACGGCCGCTGAGTGCTGCCTGGATCGGGATGACCTTCTCCGCGCCCGCGGCAACGCCGATGGTGCGGGGGCACAGGGCGAGTTCGGAGGGGGCGAGTGCGACCAGGCGCGAATTGAGCGGATGGTCGGCAACAGTGCCGTCCTCGCGGATCAGATGCGCCAGGAACTCGCCACGCGCACCGCTGCGGACCAGGTCCTCCCGGTCGAGGTCGGGGAGCGGCTGCAGGTCGTAGTAGCTGGCGCCTGGCGTCAGGATCGAGCCGACGCCGACCAGCGCGATCGCCGCCTTGCGGGCGAGATCGAACACCTCCCTGATCGACGCCATCTCCATCAGCATGTCGCGCTGCTCGCGGCTCTCGGCAAAGAGCGGCGCATGCACGAGCATCGTCCGGCCGCCCAACCGCTCGGCGAGCCGTGTCGCGAGGTGGTTGACGTCGGTGTAGAACTTGCCCTGGACACCACCGGTCAGCGGCACCACCGTAACGTCGAACTGCCGTTCCGGCTGGACGTTCTCGACGACGGCGCTGACCGCCTTGCCGCCGGTGATGGCGATCACGTCGCCGTCGCGCAGCGATTCCAGAAGCTGGTTGGCGGCCGCCCGGCCAACCTGCTGCAGCGTGGTCTCGGCGCTGCCCGACACGGTCGGCGTGACGATGCTGCCGGCCAGCCCGGCGGCCGCCATCAGCCGCTTCTCGAGATCGACCAGCCGCTGGAACGGGCTCTCGATGGCGATCCTGACCATCCCGAGCCTTCGGCCTTGCGCGATCAGCCGGTTCACCTTGGATGCCGACAGGTTCATCATCGCGGCGATGTCGGACTGCTTCATGCCGTCGATGAAGTGCAGCATGAGCACCGTGTAGATCTGGCGGATCGCCTCGAAATCTTCTTTCGTCTCGGCCATCTCACCGGCGCCGCTTGTTGAGATAGTGGTCGATCGTCACCGCACTCAGCAGGATCGAGCCGCGGATGATGTCCTGCCAGTAGACGGACACGTCGAGCAGGGCGAGCGAACTCGAGACGACCGACAGCAGGATCGTGCCGAGGATGGCGCCGAAGATCGTGCCGGAGCCCCCCGACAGCCGCGCGCCGCCGATCACCGCCGCGGCGATGACGTTGAGCTCCATGCCGAGCCCGAAGGTTGGCTGGGCGGAGCCGAAGCGCGCCATGTAGATGATGCCGGCGACGCCGGCCAGCGTCGAGCAGAGCACCGTGGTGAAGAAGATGACGCGCTTGGTGCGGATGCCGGAATAGGCCGCCGCCTTCTCGTTGCTGCC
>JAEYRQ010000018.1 GCA_023435545.1 Pseudomonadota bacterium
TTGCCGAGCTGGCCCGCAATCCCGAACTGCAGGTAATCGCCCGGAACTCGACCTTCGCGCTGCGCGGTCAGGCTGCAGACATACGCGAGATCGGCGAACGGCTCGGCGCGACCTACCTCGTGGAGGGCAGCGCCCGACGCTCCGGCGATCAGTTGCGCGTCGTCGCACAGTTGATCGACACGCGAAGCGGCGCGCATCTGTGGTCCCGCGGCTATGACCGGCGCATCGATGACATCTTCGCGGTGCAGGCCGACCTGACCGCCGAGATCGTCGCCCATCTCACCTCCTATGTCCGCCAGTTGGAAGTCGCTGACGCGGCGAACCGTCCGACGGAAAACCTGCAGGCGTACGATCTCGTCCTTCAGGCGCGCAGTCGCTACAAGCACGGAGACAATGACCGCGAGAGCCTCCTGTCTGCGCGTTCGCTCCTTCAGCGCGCACTGGAACTCGATCCGGGTTACGCGATGGCGCGCGCCTACCTGGGCATGACCTACGTGGTGGAAGCGCTGCAGGGTCCGGGCGGTCCGGAGGCGCAGGCGGGCATCGAGATCGGGCTCAGCGAGGCCCGCCAGGCGATCCGCCTCGATCCCACACTGGCTATCGGCTATCAGGTTCTGAGCTTCGGCCTGACGGCCTCGGCGGACTATGAGGGCTCCATTCGGGCAGCCCGCAACGCCGTGGCCCTCAACCCCAACGATCCCGACAGCCTCATGGCCCTGGCGAAGGCGCAGGTGCGATTCGGAGACTATGACGAGGCGGTGCGCAATGCGGAGCGGGCGCGCCGCCTTCATCCCCTGGCTCCCGCCTACTACACCTACGTCCACGGCCAGGCGCTCTACGCCGCGGGACGAACGGAGGAAGCCGACCGGGTGCTCGGCGAATGCCTGATGCTCGCGCCGCGGGAACCGGAATGCCTGCTGATCCGCACGGCGCTGCTGATCGACCGGGGAGAGGCCGAACAGGCGCGCGCGACGATGGCGCGGCTGGTCGAGGCCAAGCCCGAGTTCTCGATTGCCGCCGAGCGCGCCTATCGCAGGTTCGGCGATTCCCCGCTCATGGAACGCTTCCTTGCCGCACTGGGGAATGCCAGCGCGCCGGAATCGTCCGACCGTAGGTCTGCCGCGGCCGAAGGCCCGGCGTAGGACGACGGAGGATCGGCGCGGGCCTCGGTGTAGCGCCGGCGTCACGCCATGTGCGTGTGGGCGTCCGACCGGATTGGACCCAGCCCCGAGCCATCGCCCGGGAGCCGGCTCCCTGCCCCGACCTCGCGCCACTCGGCAAAATCCACCCGACGCCAATATGTTCCTGTTGTGTTCCGAGAACAAAACATGTACGGTGATCACTCTCAAGCCTCATTCGGCCCTAGTGAATCGCCCCGTCCCGTGGAATAAGGAGTTCGGACAGATGGCATCTCCGCTGCGCCTCGTCGAAGGAGACGGCATGGACAAGACCAAGGCCCTCGAGGCTGCTCTGGGGCAGATCTAACGCCATTTCGGCAAGGGCTCGATCATGCGGCTCGGCCGCGACGGCAAGGTCGTCGAGGTCGCCACCATCCCGACCGGCTCGCTCGGCCTCGATATCGCGCTCGGCATCGGCGGTCTGCCGCGCGGTCGGGTGGTCGAGATCTACGGGCCGGAATCCTCCGGCAAGACGACGCTGGCGCTGCATACGGTGGCCGAGGCGCAGAAGCGCGGCGGCATCTGCGCCTTCATCGATGCCGAGCACGCACTCGATCCGACATACGCCAGGAAGCTCGGCGTCCAGGTCGACGATCTGCTGATCTCGCAGCCCGACACCGGCGAGCAGGCGCTCGAGATCGCCGACACGCTGGTGCGGTCCGGCGCGATCGACATCCTGGTGATCGATTCGGTCGCAGCGCTGACGCCGAGGGCCGAGCTCGAAGGCGAGATGGGCGAGTCGCTGCCGGGCATGCAGGCCCGCCTGATGAGCCAGGCCCTGCGCAAGCTCACCGGCTCGATCTCCCGGTCGAACACGATGGTGATCTTCATCAACCAGATCCGCATGAAGATCGGCGTGATGTTCGGCAGCCCCGAGACGACCACCGGCGGCAACGCGCTGAAGTTCTATGCCTCGGTGCGGCTCGACATCCGCCGCATCGGCGCGATCAAGGACCGTGACGAGGTGGTCGGCAACCAGACTCGCGTCAAGGTGGTCAAGAATAAGCTCGCCCCGCCGTTCCGCGAGATCGAGTTCGACATCATGTATGGCGAGGGCATCTCCAAGACCGGCGAATTGCTCGACCTCGGCGTCAAGGCCGGCGTCGTCGAGAAGTCGGGCGCCTGGTTCTCCTATGACAGCCAGAGGCTCGGCCAGGGCCGCGAGAACTCCAAGCAGTTCCTGCGCGACAATCCCGAGATTGCCGACAGGATCGAAGCGGCGATCCGCGCCAATGCCGGCCTGGCGGTTCCGCCGGGCAATGCCGGTGCCGACGACTCCCTGGACGACGCCGCGGAGGGCGGAAGGCGGCCGCAGAACGTCGCCTCTGTCGAGGATCTGGAACGCCCGGCCCCGAGCCGGGCGTTTTGCGTCGGTGACCCGCGCTCAGGTGGACAGTGTTCCGGGCCACCGGTAAAACGGCGCCGGTTCGCGGGCCATTCGCCCCCGGACACGTCCAGGCTCCAGCAGGTGTACCGCCATGACCGGCGTCAACGAGATCCGATCCGCGTTCCTCGACTACTTCGCCAGGCATGGCCACGAGATCGTCGCCTCCAGCCCGCTGGTGCCGCGCAACGATCCGACGCTGATGTTCACCAACGCCGGAATGGTGCAGTTCAAGAACGTCTTTACCGGCGCCGAGCATCGGCCCTATTCGCGTGCGGTGACATCGCAGAAGTGCGTGCGCGCCGGGGGCAAGCACAACGACCTCGACAATGTCGGCTACACCGCCCGCCATCACACCTTCTTCGAGATGCTGGGCAACTTCTCCTTCGGCGACTATTTCAAGCCGCTGGCGATCGAGCTCGCCTGGAACCTCGTCACCCGCGAGTTCGAGCTTCCGAAGGATCGCCTGCTGGTGACGGTCTACGCCGAGGACGACGAGGCGTTTTCGCTGTGGCGGAAGATCGCCGGCCTGCCGGAGGAGAAGATCATCAGGATCGCCACTTCCGACAACTTCTGGGCGATGGGCGACACCGGCCCCTGCGGACCCTGCTCGGAGATCTTCTTCGACCACGGCCCCCACATCCCCGGCGGCCCCCCCGGCTCCCCCGATGAAGATGGGGATCGGTTTATCGAGATCTGGAACCTCGTCTTCATGCAGTTCGAGCAGGTGACACGCGACGAGCGCATCGCACTGCCGCGGCCTTCGATCGACACCGGCATGGGGCTGGAGCGCATCTCCGCCGTCCTGCAGGGCACCCACGACAACTACGAGACCGACCTGTTCCGCCGCCTGATCGAGGCCTCGGTCGAGCTCACCGGCGTGCCCGCCACCGGCCCGGCCAAGCCCTCGCACCGGGTCATCGCCGACCATCTGCGCGCCTCATCCTTCCTGATCGCCGACGGTGTGCTCCCCTCCAACGAGGGCCGCGGCTACGTGCTGCGCCGGATCATGCGCCGCGCCATGCGCCACGCCGAACTCTTGGGCGCCCGCGAGCCGCTGCTGTGGCGCCTCGTCCCCGTCCTCGTCGCCGAGATGGGCCGCGCCTACCCGGAGCTTCACCGGGCGGAAGCCCTGATCACCGAGACCCTGAAGCTCGAGGAGACCCGCTTCCGCAAGACGCTCGCCCGCGGCATTGCTCTCCTCAACGAGGCGACCGAGACGCTTGTCCCCGGCGACCGCCTCGAAGGCGAGGTCGCCTTCAAGCTCTACGACACCTACGGCTTCCCGCTCGATCTCACCCAGGACGCGCTGAAATCGCGCGGCATCGCGGTCGATACCGAGGGCTTCGCCTCGGCCATGCAGCGCCAGCGCGAGGAGGCCCGCCGCGCCTGGGCGGGTTCCGGCGAGACAGCGACCGAGACGGTGTGGTTCGCGCTGCGCGACCGGCTGGGCGCCACCGAGTTCCTCGGCTACGACACCGAGGCCGCCGAGGGCGTCGTCACCGCGATCCTGAAGGACGGCGTCGAGGTCGCCTCCCTGTCTGCCGGCGAGGAGGGCGTCGTGCTTCTCAACCAGGCCCCGTTCTATGCCCAATCCGGCGGCCAGGTCGGCGATGCCGGGGTGATGCGCTCCGGCGACACGGTGTTCGCGGTCGCCGACACCCAGAAGAAGCTCGGCGCCCTGTGGGCCCATGTCGGGCGGGTGACAAGCGGCCGCATCGAGATCGGCCAGCCGCTGGAGCTTACGGTCGACCATGCCCGCCGCGCCGCGATCCGGGCGAACCATTCGGCCACCCATCTGGTGCATGCGGCGCTGCGTGATGTGCTCGGGCCCCATGTGGCGCAGAAGGGCTCGCTGGTCGCGCCCGAGCGGCTGCGCTTCGATTTCAGCCATCCCAAGGCGGTCGAGCCCGCCGAGATGGAGCGGATCGAGGATCTCGCCAACGCCGCCGTGCTGCAGAACGATCCGGTCGTCACCCGGGTGATGGATGTCGAGGAGGCGATCGCGTCGGGCGCCATGGCGCTGTTCGGCGAGAAATACGGCGACGAGGTCCGCGTCGTCTCCATGGGACGGCCGTCGCCGCCCCTCCCTGGCACCAGCACCCCGTCGGACGTCTCACCCGAAAAAAGTCAAGGGGACGACCGTCCCGGCGACGGGCCGGGGGACGACCGTCCCCGGGGCGGCCGCCCCTGGTCGGTGGAGTTGTGCGGGGGGACGCATGTGTCGCGCACGGGCGACATGGGCCTGGTGGCGGTGGTCTCGGAGGGGGCCGTGGCGGGGGGCGTGCGCAGGCTCGAGGCGCTGACGGGCGATGCCGCCCGCCGGCATCTGGGGCTTCAGG
>JAEYRQ010000039.1 GCA_023435545.1 Pseudomonadota bacterium
ATAGGTGTTCTGGCCGTGGCCCGCGGAGATCCCCTTGGAGACGATCGTCGATCGGGTGTTCTTCCCGATGTGGATCATCTTCGTGCCGGTATCCGCCTGCTGCCAGTTGTTGGTCGTCGCCACCGAGTAGAACTCGCCGATCGAGCCGTCGCCCTGAAGGATGCAGCCCGGATACTTCCAGGTGATCGATGAGCCGGTCTCGACCTGCGTCCAGGTGATCTTCGAATTCCGCCCCTGCGCCAGCCCGCGCTTGGTGACGAAGTTGTAGATCCCCCCCTTGCCTTCCTTGTCGCCGGGATACCAGTTCTGGACGGTGGAGTACTTGATCTCGGAATCATCCAGCGCGATCAGCTCCACCACTGCGGCATGGAGCTGGTTCTCGTCACGCATCGGCGCGGTGCAGCCTTCCAGGTAGCTCACATAGGAGCCCTTGTCGGCGATGATCAGCGTGCGCTCGAACTGGCCGGTCTGGCTCTCGTTGATGCGGAAGTAGGTCGACAGCTCCATCGGGCAGCGCACGCCCGGCGGCACGTAGACGAAGGAGCCGTCGGAGAACACCGCCGAATTCAGCGTCGCATAGAAATTGTCGCTCGTCGGCACCACCGTGCCGAGATACTTGCGCACCAGCTCGGGATGCTCGCGCAACGCCTCGGAGATCGAGCAGAAGATGACGCCGTGCTTGGCGAGTTCATCGCGGAAGGTGGTCACCACGGAGACGGAGTCGAACACCGCGTCGACGGCGACCCGCGCGCCCTCGACGCCGGCCAGAACCGCCTGCTCCTTCAGCGGGATACCCAGCTTGGCGTAGGTCTCCAGAAGCTGCGGGTCGACCTCGTCGAGGCTCTTGGGCGCCTTCGCCACCTTCGGAGCGGCATAGTAGTAGAGGTCCTCGAAGTCGATCTTGGGATAGCTGACTCGCGCCCAGGTCGGCTCGGTCATGGTGCGCCAGCGCCGATAGGCCTCGAGCCGCCACTCGAGCATCCACTCGGGCTCGCCCTTCTTGGCCGAGATGAACCGGACGATGTCCTCGTTCAGCCCCTTCGGCGCCTTCTCCGACTCGATGTCGGTGAAGAAACCATACTTGTACTTGTCGACGTCGATCTCGCGAACCTGCTCGATCGTCTCGCGAACTGCTGGCATCCATCGCTCCTTCACTCACGGCTTCAAGGGCCGTGGGTTTCGCTCATGCCGCGACTACGTTGTTCCGCCGGCGCCCGGCGAACCTCTCCTCAATTTCCCGCCACGCCTTTGCAAGGCGCTCGACGTCATCGCGCGTGCTCGACCATCCCAGGCTCACACGGATCGCGCCGGAGGCAAGGTCCGGCGCCACCCCCATGGCGGCGAGCACATGAGAACGACCGACCTTGCCCGACGAGCAGGCCGATCCCGAACTGACGCAGACGCCCTCCAGGTCGAGTGCGATCATCGCGCTCTCGGCGGCGATGCCGCGAACCGCGAAGCAGCTCGTGTTCACCAGTCTCGCCCTGCCCGAGGCGAAGATGACCGCACTGGGCGAGATAGTGCGCAAGGAGCGCTCGAACCAGTCCCGGAGTTCGCCGATTCCATCCTGCGCGGACGCCTCGGCGGCGGCGAGGCGCGCCGCGGCGCCGAAGCCCGCAATGGCCGGGACGGGTTCCGTGCCAGTCCTCAGCGATCGCTCCTGCCCGCCCCCGCCCCAGAGCGGTACGATCGGGACGGACCGGCTGCGGCGAACCAGCGCACCGACGCCCTGCGGCCCGCCCAGCTTGTGGGCGGACAGGCTCAACAGGTCGACATCGAGCGACTGGATGTCGGCCCCCGAGCGGCCCGCCGCCTGGACGGCATCGCAATGCACGAGCGCACCGGCTGCGCGGGCGAGACGGGCAACCTCGGCCACTGGCTGGATCACGCCGGTTTCGTTGTTGGCCGCCATCACGGACACCATCGCAGGCACCGGTGCGCTCGCCAGACGCCGCTCCAGCCATGCAAGATCGATCACGCCATCGCCGTCGACGGGGATCGTCTCGACATTCTCCGCAGCGAAACGGCCGCCGGCCAGCACGCAGGGGTGCTCCACGGCGGAGCCCAGCAGCCGGGCATCGGGCTCGCGCGGCACCAGCGCGAGGGCTGCGGCCTCGGTCCCGCCGCTGGTGAACACGACATTCGCAGGCTCGGCACCCGCCAAGGCGGCGACTTCGGCACGTGCGTCCTCGACCAGGTGGCGTGCACCCCGTCCAGCGGAATGGACCGACGACGGGTTGCCGGTGGCGCGCATCGCCTCCGCCACGGCATCGACCACCGCGGGCCGGACGGGCGCGGTCGCGTTGAAATCCAGGTAGGCGGTCATTCCCACCTGCCCCTTGCTCCTCTTGCCGACAGAGACCTCGTGTCTTGAACTCTTGCGTTCGACACAAGATATGTGGTGTCTGTCCGGGAAACGCACAGGGTTTGCGCCGCTGCGGCGGTAGCCCCGGTCGCGTCGCCCACTTTCGAAGTGTTCTAAACTGTTTGTAGGAGGGTGTTGCGCGGGTGTCAAGAAAACCTCCGCGCGCTCCGGGGCGTCAGCGGCGCGGATACCCATCCGCAGCGACCGCCCTCCTGCACAACGACAACAGAGGACGATCCGTCTCATGCCGGAAGTAATCTTCACCGGTCCTGCAGGTCGCATCGAAGGCCGCTATCAGCCGCCGAAGACCCGGCATTCGCGGATCGCGCTGATCCTGCATCCGCACCCGCAGTTCGGCGGGACTATGAACAACCAGATCGCCTACCAGCTCTACTATATGTTCGCTGAGCGCGGGTTCGCGGTGCTGCGCTTCAATTTCCGTGGGGTGGGGCGCAGCCAGGGCGCCTTCGACCACGGCCAGGGTGAACTGTCGGACGCCGCCTCCGCGTTGGACTGGGTGCAAAGCTTCAACCCGGATGCGCGCGCCTGCTGGATCGCCGGATTCTCCTTCGGCTCCTGGATTGGCATGCAGCTTCTGATGCGCCGGCCGGAGGTCGAGGGCTTCATCTCGATCGCGCCGCAGCCGAACCTCTACGATTTCTCCTTCCTGGCGCCCTGCCCCTCTTCCGGGCTGATCGTCCACGGCTCGGCAGATCGCGTCGTGCCGCCCTCTGACGTGCAGACGCTGGTCGAGAAGCTGAAGACCCAGAAGGGCATCGTCATCGACCAGCAGATCGTTGAGGGAGCCAACCACTTCTTCGAGAACAAGGTCGAGGAACTGATGGGCATCTGCGGCGGCTATCTCGACAAGCGCCTCGCGGCCGCCTCCAAGGAAGACGACGCCGCCTGACGGGCGGGAGGCACCTGACGTCGCAACGCCACCTCCAGCGAGATGCCCGGGTCAAGTCCGGGCATGATGTGGGTTGGTGTGGTCCTGATCAATCTGCAACAGTGAGCACGACGGCTGACTTCGCGCAGATGCCATCTGCAACCACGCTCACGTCATTGCCGGGCTTGATCCGGCAATCTCAGCCTCCCGCACATCCCCCCGCGCAACTACCGCCCCGATGCTGCCGCTGTCGCCAGCACACCGCCGGTCATCGGCTCCGGCACGCCCGTCGTCGTCGGGAAGCTGAGCGGCAATCCCTTCAGTGAGCGCACTGCCAGATAGGCAAATGCCTGCGCCTCGATATGCGAGGCGGTCAGCCCGGCATCGTCCGCGGTCATCACCGGCACCGACAGGCGCTCGGCGAGCATCGACAGGAGGACCGGGTTGCGCGCACCACCGCCGGCGACCACCCAGCGCCGCGCCGGCTGTGGGAGCCAGCGCCGGGCTGCTGCGACCGAGGCGGCCGTGAAGGCGGCAAGCGTCGCCGCGCCATCCTCCAGCGAGAGCCCGGAGACCGCATCGAGCGAGAAGTCGTTGCGGTCGAGCGACTTCGGCGGCGACCGGTCGAAATAGGCGTTGTCCATCAACTGTGCCAACACCGCCGCGTCGACGTGCCCCGCCGCCGCGATGCGGCCGCCCTCGTCGAAGGGGATGCCGGCGCGCCTCGCGACCCAGTCGTCGATCAGCGCATTGCCGGGTCCGGTGTCGAAGGCCACAGGGTCGCCCTCGCCGACGAAGGTGACGTTGCCGACGCCGCCGAGATTGAGGACCGCGACCGGCAGGTCCCAGCCCTGCCGTCGAACGATCGCCCGGTGATAGGCCGGAACGAACGGCGCGCCCTGGCCGCCCGCGGCGACATCGGCAGCCCTGAGATCGTACACCACGTCGACGCCGAGCCTTGCGGCAAGCGCCGGCCCGTCTCCGACCTGCACCGTCAGGCGCCGCTCGGCACGGTGCAGCACCGTCTGGCCGTGAAACCCGATGACGTCGACATCGGCCGCCGACATGTCCTCCGCGGCGAGAAGTGCCTCGACGGCCTCCGCGTGTGCGGCCGTGACGATACCCTCAGCCTCGGCCAGCACGCCCGGCCGGTCGGTCCGGTCGGTCAACTCGCGAGCCGCGCCCAGCGCTGCGCGCAACACGTCGCGTTCAGCCGGGGAATAAGGTCGTTCTCCATTCGGCCCGAGCGCCTCGATGGTCTCGCCGTCGGTGACCAGCACGGCCACGTCGACGCCGTCCATCGATGTCCCGCTCATCAGCCCGATCGCCGTCAATGCTTTCGTCACGTCCATGCCTCTGCTAGAGGGTGCGGCCATCCCATTGGAGGTCTGCCGGCCGGCGGTGGCCGATCGAGACCAGACTGTCTGGATACCACGCCATGAGCGGCTTCAAGTCCGATTTCCTGCACGTGCTCTCCGAGCGCGGCTACATCCACCAGTGTTCCGACCCCGAGGGTCTCGACGCCAAGACCCGCGAGGGATCGCTCGTCGCCTATGTCGGCTACGACTGCACCGGACCGTCGCTGCATGTCGGCCACCTGCTGTCGATCATGATGCTGCGCTGGTTCCAGAAGACCGGACACAGGCCGATCACGCTGATGGGCGGCGGGACGACCCGCGTCGGCGATCCGTCCGGCAAGGACGAGATGCGCAAGCTGCTGACCTACGAACAGATCGAGGACAACAAGCAGAGCCTGAAGGAGGTGTTCGCGCGCTTCGTCGCCTTCGAGGGTGCGAATGCCGCGATCATGTCCGACAACGCTGAGTGGCTGGCGCCGCTGAACTACATTGACTTCCTGCGCGAGGTGGGCCGGCACTTCTCGGTCAATCGGATGCTGAGCTTCGATTCGGTGAAGCTCCGGCTCGACCGCGAGACCGAACTCTCCTTTCTCGAATTCAACTACATGATCCTGCAGGCCTACGACTTCGTGGAGCTGAACCGGCGCCACGGTTGCGTGCTGCAGATGGGCGGCTCCGACCAGTGGGGCAACATCATCAATGGCATCGATCTCGGCCGGCGGATGGGCACGCCGCAGCTCTACGCGCTGACCTGTCCGCTGATCACCACCGCATCGGGCGCCAAGATGGGCAAGACCGCGGCCGGCGCGGTCTGGCTCAAGGGCGACATGCTCAGTCCCTGGGACTACTGGCAGTTCTGGCGCAACACCGAGGATGGCGACGTCGGCCGCTTTCTGAAGCTGTTCACCGACCTGCCGCTGGATGAAATCGCACGCCTGGAGGCACTCGAGGGCGCCGAGATCAACGAGGCCAAGAAGGTCCTCGCCGGCGAGGCGACGGCGCTGCTGCATGGCCGCGAGGCCGCGGATGCCGCCGCCGAAACGGCGCGCAAGACATTCGAGGAAGGAACGCTCGCCGAGACCCTGCCGACGATCGAAGTGGGCAGCGGCGAACTCGACGAGGGTATCGGCGTCCTCGCCGCCTTCGTGCGCGCCGGGCTTGCCGCGTCCAACGGCGAAGCGCGCCGGGCGGTGGGCAATGGCGCTTTGCGAATCAATGACGTGCCCCTGAACGACCCTGCGGCCGTGCTGCGCGAAGACGACGTGACGCCGGAGGGGGTGATCAAGCTCTCCTTCGGACGCAAGAAGCACGTGCTGCTGCGCCCGGTATAGAGCGCCCTCAGCCCGTCTGACCGCCCTCAGCGCTGCAGGGGCTCGATCGGGTCCGTCGCCGTCCGGGGCACGGCGGCCCTAGGGTTGTCCATACCGAAGATGTAGCGGAACACGCCCGGCGCAACGACCGAAATCGGGTTTATGGTGAGGATGGGTGCGTCCATTGTCCCCGAGACCGAATAGGTGATGCCCAGCAGCCCCTCATTGGGTTTGCCGCCGAGCAGCGGGCCGAGGAACAGCGGCAGCTGTCCGAACAGGTTGTTGAGCGCGTAGAGCGGGACATAGGTGCCGTGTAGCGCCAGACGCCTCGCCGACATATCGAGCGAGCCTTCGATAGTGGCCCCGACAGCGAGGCCGCGCAGCACCCCGTTGCTGACCGAGATCGTAGGACCGCTGCGCTGGAAGGAGGCCGACAGCCGGTCGAACCCGACATCCGAGACGTTGAGGCCCTGCTGCTGCGTGCTGGTCACCGGAGCCGAATCCAGCCGCGCCTGCGACTGCCTTTCCCCACCCTGGATAAGATGCGCGAGCGAAGGATCGTTGGCGATCCTGAAGCGATCGATGTCCACCGTGCCGGCCAGCGGCGCAGTCGCGCCGCGGCGGCTGGCGGCGAGCCGCAGCCGCCCGCCCCGCATGTTCGGGTAGACGCCGCTCCACGCCAGCGCGCTCCCCGCATCGGTGCTCTCGACAGTCAGGTCGGCATTGGTGCCGTCGTCCGAATGCCGCAGGCTGATCGGCGCACCGCCCACGCCGGTGGCGGTAAGCTCCAGGCGCGAGACGCGGCTGCCGGTGCGCGTGACCGTGCCGGACAGATTCGTGAGCGTGATGCCGCCCGCGCCGATCGCCCGCTCCACCTCGATGTCGATGCGCATCCCGCCGCCCGCCGCCTCTTCGCCACCGCCGGCACCACCTCTCACGTCGGCCAGCGTCCCGCGAAGGTCGATTGCCTTGCCCTTCAGCGACACGTTCTGGACGCCGCTCACCGTTCGGCCGTCGACCGAGACATCGGTCCCGCGAGACGTCCTCAGGACCGGCAAGGTCAACCTGGTCAAGCCTCCGCCCTTCTCGAACTCGGCAGAGCCTTCCACGCGAAGCGAGTTCGAGACGAGTTTGAGGTCGGTAAGGCGAACCGTCGTACCGGTTTGCGCCAGCACGAAATCGGCCGACGCCTGCTCGCCCGCCGGCTTGTCCACGCCGATCGCAGCAAAGCCGATCCTCGCCTTGGTCAGGTCGGCGTGAATGCGCTGCGAATTGCCCTCGGAGGTCGCCCTGACATCGGAGACGGTCGCGACGATGGGACCAGACAGGATGTCATCCAGCGGCAGGCCGAGGCGGCGTCGGGCATCCTCGTCGAGCGTCATCGTCACCGACCGCGCGCCCGGCTCGCCGCCGGGCAGCAGCGGGTCCTCGACCGCAACGGCGGCTCGCACGCCATCGAGTTCGGCGGTGCCGGCAATGGAAATGCGGCCGCCCTCGATGCGCAGGTCGACGTCACCGTCCGTGACCCGGCGTGCGCCGGCGAAATTGCTGGCAGCGAAGTCCTCGATCCTCCCATCCACATCGAGGGTGATGTCGGGGAATCGCAGGTCGTCGATAAAGGGGATGTTCACACCGATATCGAACCGGCCGTCACCCTCGAAATCGTCGATCTGCATGCCGCGCGACCGGGCGAACTCGACCGGCGGCTGGTCGAGGAGCCTGATAGCGTCCCGCAGCTTCCCTTCGATCGTCACCTCGACGACCCCGGTCGAAGGCTTGGATGGAATGTCCGGAACCGTGAAACGCCCATCTGGCACGCGAAGTATGTCGCCGCTCGAGAGCTCGATGCGTGCCTCCGAGGTCAGGCGGACATCGAACTCCTGCCCGTCCAGACGGCCGACTGCCGAGGCGCCGACGATCGGCGGGAGTTCGCCGATGTATCGGAACGACAGATCCCGGGCGCGGAATGCCATGTCGAACGCTTCTCGCGGAAACGGCACCCCGCGGAGCGCCGATGCGATTCCCTCCGGCTGGATGTCGACATTGATCCTCGCGTCGACGATGTCGCCGGAGACGAGGTTGCGGACCGCCCAGCGGCGGGCCTTGGGGGCGATGAAGGGAGGCCAGGCGGATTTGAGCGTGGCCACCGGCATGTCTGTGACCGATCCGGCGAGCTTGACTCCCGGCGTCTCTCCCCGGCCGCCGATGAAGCCGACGAAGGAGCCTGCCGCCTGCCCGCTGACAAGATCGAGGCGGGACACGTGGAGGAACCGCTGATCGGGAACGAGAAAACCCTCCAGCGTGGCCGAGTTGTAGCGGCCGGGCAGTTCGTCCTTTGGATCGGCGATCGAGATATCGGCGAAGTCGAGCTTGAGCGGGATGGTGCCGTAGCTGAAGTCACCCCGCTCTGGCACCGCAATCTGGCCGGAGACCTTGAACCCGGTATCACCGGCCAGCAGCATCGAGGGGCGGATGACTATGGTTCCGGTCGAATAGCTCCAGTCCAGAGCGATATCCGCCTCATCGATCAGCACCACGTTATCGCCGATCCCGATATGGCCGGCACCGATCATGAGCTCGCTCGACAGTCGGTCGAGGTCGCCGTCGGCTCCCACGGTCAGGGCGAAGTCCGCCGTGATCGGACTGGTCATGACGAAGGGCAGTCGCCTCGGCAGCAATGGCTCCAGGTCGGCAATCGAGAGGTTGCGGATGCCACCTGTCAGGACAACGCCACCGTTGAAGTTCCGCCGCGCCGAGCCCTCGAAACCCGGCATCCCGGCACCGGTTCCGATGCCGACCTCGAATGCGATCTCGCCGTCACGGGCTCCCCGGGAGACGACGAGATCGACATCATCGATGTCATGCCTTCCCCCAGTTTCGTCGAAGACGCTGAGCCTGGCCTCCCGCACGCCGAAGGTCGAGAGTCTTCCCCCACCGTCGTTGCCGAGCAGCGCAAACAGCACCGCGAAGGCCTCCACGGGCGCGACCAGCGGCGCGGAGCGCTGCGGCAGCGGGCTGCCGTCGACGATCTCAGCGTCGGGGGTGGCGGTCTGGAAGCGCAGGCCACCGCCGACCTGCCTGAGATTCATGCGCGGCCGGATCAGCCAGACGCTGCTCGGCTCGATCCGTCCCATGCTCAGCGCCAGCCCCGACAAACCGATGGCGGCGCGCGGCGCGGCAAATACCGGCTTACCGTCCGGGCCGTTGACTGCAACCTCGCGGAGCCGCAGCAGCAGGTCGAGCGTGTCGCGATCCCGCTCGATGACGGTGTCCTCTATCGTCACCTGGTATCCGGCCGGCAACTGCTGCTGGACGGCGGCGGCGATCCGCGGCGTGAGGAACCCGACCGACAGTGGACCGTCAGAGAGCCTCAGCATCAGCAGCCCGAGCGCGACGATCGCCAGCATCGCCAGCGCTGCCAGCCCTTGCCCGACCCGCAGCCACATCCGCCGCCGCGCGGCGATCGCCCGGATGCGCGCGACACCAGCAGCAGCCGCGCGTTGAAGGCGCTGCTTCGTCACCGCACTGGCTTCGGTGCCGAATTCCATCTGGATCGCGAACTCACACCCGACGCGACGCGAGACCCCGGGCTCGCGACGATATGAGCGGCAAGGGATCGACTGCCGGGTGCAACGATCCGCTGAACCGTTCTATTCGTAGACTTGGCAACACCGGATCCCCGATTCCCGGTGGCGTTGTGTTCCAACAATACGGACGAAAGGAAGGCAGACCAATGGCTTTGCAAGCAGATGCCGGATCATCGGGTCCGGAGGCCGGGCAAACTGCC
>JAEYRQ010000073.1 GCA_023435545.1 Pseudomonadota bacterium
CAGATGGTGCGGTTCGTGAAGTTCTGGTCGGGACTGCGGAAGCAGGAAGTCCAGGACTTCCGGTTGAAGTCCTTCATGGTCGAGTTGATCCTTGCCCACCTCGCCGACAACGGCACGCCCCTCGATGACTATCCGCGGGCGCTCCAGAGGTTCTTCGCCTTCATCGCCAACGATGATTTCGAGACCACCATCGCCTTTGACGACTACTACGATCCGGCCGATTGTGATTCGAGCGCCGACCCGATTCGCATCTGGGACCCGGTCAATTGCGAGAACAACGTCGCAAAGCTCTACACGCCGCTGAACAAGACGAAACTGGTGGACGCGGCGCTCGACGCCGGTGACGCCGTCGATGCGGCGCTGCGGGCGATCAGCAAGGGGGAGACTGTCCGGTACTGGCAGAAGGTCTTCGGGCCGACATTCAACCCGTGAGGCGACATGAGCGAGAGTTATACCTTTAGCGACACCGAGACCTTTACGACTGCCCACGCGCGCAAGATCGCGTCGAAGGTAGCGACCGATCTGCTGCGGTTCCAGACATTGTACGGCTCGCCGTCGGATCGCTGGATCGACGACTATGAAGCCGAGATGGTCCAGCTTCTTAAGCACGATGTCGTGGACCACGTGGTCTACGGCTTCAAGCGCAACGGGAAGTGGACGGATGCCGCCGTGCGCTACAGGGCGCTGCCCGGCGGCACCCTTGTCACCGACGACGACCCCGGCAAGATCAGGCCGCGGCTCGACATTGCGGGCGCGTCGTTCACGTCCTTCCTGAGCTACAACAGCAACTGGTGGAAGCTGACGCAGGGTGAGCGCGACGCGATCAAGCAGGGCTGCCCGTTCCAGCGGTCTTCCGGGGAGGCCCCGGCGCTCGAGTCGGGCTACTGGAAGGACGACCTGAACTACACCGCCGGCGGCCGCGGCCTCGGGCGCAGCACGGTGGCGCGGTGATGAGCACGGACCAGCCCGCCATCGACGAGCTTTTCGACCGGCGGCTTGCGTTCCCCGATATGGGGGCGAGCAAGAGGCTCGCGCGCCTCGTCGGAATCGACGTGGCGCGCACGCGGCTGACGAAACTGCTCGGCGTCCTCGTGAATCCGGCCGGGCCGCGGGCCTGGGCGGACAAACACCATCGCGGCGCCAATCTCGTGATTGACTACCTCGAACGGCGACCGCCGCTCGTCGTGCTCGCAGGCGATGTCGGCACCGGCAAGACCGAACTGGCTGAGACCGTCGGCGACGCGGTCGCGCGGCAGGAGCGTATCGACGTCACCCTTTTTCCGGTCAGTCTCGCCACGCGCGGCAGCGGCAAGGTCGGCGAGATGACCAAACTCCTGTCGGCCGCGTTCGAGCTCACATTGCAGGCGGCCGAGAAGCTCAAGCGGGGTAACGGCAAGGCGGCCGGCGGCGTGATCCTGCTCGTCGACGAGGCGGACGCGCTGACGCAGAGCCGCGAGGCCGGGCAGATGCATCACGAGGACCGCGCCGGGGTGAACGCCTTTATCCGTGGCGTTGATCGTTTGGCGGAGCGCCAATTGCCGGCTGCCGTCGTACTGTGCACGAACCGGCTTTCCGCCATCGACCCGGCGGTTCAGCGGCGCGCGGCCGAGATCTTCGTGTTCCGGCGCCCGAATGACGCGCAGCGGCGTGCCGTCGTCGAGGGGCCGCTCGGCGAACTCGGATTTACTGGCGCCCAGATCGACCAGATCGTGCAGTTGACGGGCAAGACGGCGGACCGGGCATATGGCTATACCTTCTCAGACCTCACGCAGCGGCTGATCCCTACCCTCGTTCTGGACGCCTATCCGGACAATCCTGTCCGGATAGGTCGGGCGCTCGAACTCATCGCGGCCATGAGGCCGACGCCGCCCTTCCGCGACGGAGGCGGCGAATGACGGTCACCCGGAAGTCGAAGCGATGACCCAGGCCGTCGCGGTACGGCGTGACGGGGACGCCTTCCAGGCCCGCATCTTCTGGCGGAAGGCCGCATGCCTGCTGGACCCCGAAAGCCCGGTGAAGAGGATCGGGTTCGAGACCGGCCCGAAGGGTTTCGATGATATCTGGGTCGAGTACGACCCGCCCTTGCTCGACCAGGAAGGCAAGCCGCTGCGGCGCGAGCATCTGCAATGCAAGTGGCACGTGACGCCGAACAGCTACGGCTACGCCGAACTCGCCGACCCCGCCTTCATCAACGCCAATGCGCGTTCGCTCTTGCAGCGGGCGCTGGAGGCGCAGCGGACCCACGCGCCGGCCGGCGAAGGCGCGCGGTTCGGACTGGTGACTAACTGGCGGATCGGACTGCAGGATCCCTTGCGCCCGCTCGTCAACCAGCGCTCCCACACGCTTCGACTTGACCGCCTCTTCGCGGCCACGGGCGACCGGAGCGCTCCCGGCCGCATCAGAAAACTGTGGCGGGAGCACCTGGGGCTGGATGAGGATGAGCTGCGATTGCTGGCGCGGACGCTCGCACTATCCGAGGCGACCGACTCGCTTGACGCTCTGCGGGAGATTCTCGATCCGCAGCTTCGAGTCGCTGGGCTGCGGCGATTTCCGCTTACCGAGAGCACCTTCCCCTACGACGACATAGCCTTCCAGTGGCTGGCGCAGGGCCGCCTCGAACATGACCGCGATTCGCTTCTCGCCGCCTGCAAGACGGAGAATCTTGTGGCCGGACCCGGCGAAGAGAGCCGCAAGGTCTACGGGGTCAAATCGTTCGAGCATGCAACAGACAGGCTGGAAGACCGGTGCACTTCCGTGCTCGACCTCGTGCCCCAGTTCATGGATCGCCAGATCAGGCCGGACTCCGATTGGCGGAAAGTGCTCTATCCGGCGCTGCGGAAATTTCTTCTCGATGCGGCCCGGAACGGCGAGAGCCTGCGGCTGGTCCTCGACGCGCATCTGACGCTTTCCTTCGCGGCCGGATCTGTCCTCGATATCAAATCGGGGCGGATCGTCGAACTCGAGCAACGCACGATCGGCAAGGCAGTGTGGACGGCGGACGACATGCCGGCGCAGACAGACTGGCCGAGATGGACGTTCGAGACCGAAACGCTCAGCGACGGCGGCAATGATCTCGTAGTGGCCGTCGGGCTGACGCACGACATCACGGGCGCGGTCCGAAGCTATTTCGAGGAGAGCGGCCTTGCCGCTGCGAAACTGCTCACCGCCAAGCCGGATTGCGGCGCCGGCGCGCGGTCTGTAGTCTGCGGACGTCACGCTTTCGGTCTGGCGGAGAGGCTTACCGCTGAGATCAGGGCCCAGGGCACACTGCAGCGGCGTGTCCACCTGTTCATGGCTGTGCCGGGCGGGTTGTCGTTCTTCCTCGGCCAACGCCACGTGGCGATAGGCCCCCTGACCCTGTACGAGTACGACTTCGAAGGTGCGCGCGGCGGATCGTATGAGCCTTCGCTGTCACTTCCTATTGCCTGAATCGGCTCGACCGAACTCGGCCCAAAGATAGCTCCGCTGGAGCGACAGCCTCGTTTTCGGTGGCCGGAGGCGGGGGCCCCTGCCAACGGGCGGACCAGTCTGCCCTTCCGGCCTTTGCTACTTTCACTTGAACCGCGGCAGTTCGTTGGCGGCCGATTCCGCGACAAATGACCGGTTGTGTCGCGAGTGATGACAAGGTATCCTGTTGTTAGCAACAGTTTCATGCGTGGTCTATGTCAATGTCTGTGCAATACACTCCCGGCCAACTTCGCAGCGCGGCGTCGATTGCGCCGGAGACCTATCGGCATTGGAAAAAGGCCTTGGCGCCTCTCAGGCGCGACTGCGGCCACAGCCCGTGTTTCACGTCGGGAGATATAGTGGCTGTCGCTGTCGTAAGGACATTGTCCTTCGATCTCGGAATTCGCGTGGGAGCATTGAGCGGCGTTGCGCAGCCGCTGTTCGATCTCTGCAACGCATCGCCCTGGCCCGTTTTAGAACGGGGCAAGCTGGTCTTCGATTTTCCGACCGGAGGTGTGCATTTCCAACCGGAATTGGCGAATGCTCTAGGAGAGGGGACGCTCGTGGTCGTACCGCTGCGGGTGATTGTGGAAGAGCTGCGCAATCAGCTGCTCGCGGTGAGGGAGTCGGACGCGCAGCACATGCTTCGATTTCCGCCAACGGGGTTACAAATGCGGCCGCAGCGTCCGGCAGTGAGAGGCCAGCCGTGAACGCCGTTGAGACTATCGAAGGTGCAGCAAAGGCGACCGGCTACCGTGCCGAGGCGGTAAGGCGAAACTACACGTTCGCCGACGTGCTCGATCCGTCGGCGTCAACGCGCGAAGTCCCGCTGGTGGCATTCACCCAGACACCCCCCTCCTACCGTTCTGCGGCTATGGCGGTGGTCGAAGGCCAAGGGGCCAATGCGGAAGATGTGGTCCGGGCGCATCGCGCGTTGGGCGCACCGCTGCTCTTCGTCGTCGAGGGCGATGACGTCGCTGTCTGGCAGGTTCGCAGCACCGAGCCGCCCCGTGTCCTGGAGCGGCTGACCGTCAAGGAACTGCCGGCGCTCTTCGAGCGCAATCGAGAGGTATGGAATCCAGACGCGATTCATCGCGCCAAGTCGGTCGGCGCGGTGGACAAGGGATATCAACTCGATTTCATCGACCTCGGCCTTCTGCCGGCCATCGAGGGCGAGATTCACGCCAAACTTGATCGGCTCCTGGTCGAGACATTGGCGGCAGCGAGCGCGGCCAAGGGCGGGCGCGGCCTTGATCCCCGATTGTTGTTCCGCGTTGTCTTTAGGCTTCTTGCGGCCAAGGTGCTGCAAGATCGCGGGCATCCGTATGCGAAGAAGTGGGATAGCAGCGATCTGGCGTCGGTGCTTTCCGGCATCGAGTCATACTATTCATTGGCGGCCATCCCTGCCGCTACGCAGCGGGTAGTTCCCGCGGCATTCATGGCGGCCTGGGAGCGGCTGCGAGAGGGAATCAATTTCTCGAACATTTCAGCCGACGATCTGGCCTTCGTCTACGAAAACACGCTTGTCACGCCGGAGGCGCGAAAGCTCTTCGGAACACACAGCACGCCGCGACAGGTCGCAGAATATGTCGTCGGGCGGCTTGAGTTGCACCGGCATCAGCCGGAGTCGCTCAGGATTTATGAGCCGTGCGCGGGGGCCGGCGTATTTCTGGTTTCGGCGCTGCGACACCTTCGCGACCTTCTTCCCATCGACTGGACCGACCAGAAACGCCACAGCTTCCTCGTCCGCCGTCTTGTCGGCGACGAGATCGATCCGTTCGCTTGTGAAGTGGCGATGCTTTCCCTGATCTTCGCGGACTACCCGAATCAGAACGGTTGGCACATTCGCGAAGCCGATCT
>JAEYRQ010000149.1 GCA_023435545.1 Pseudomonadota bacterium
TGCCCGGACTTGTTCCGGGCATCCACGTCCCGGGGCGGAACGGCTGCCCAGGTGTGGATGGCCGGGACAAGCCCGTCCATGACGGGGCGGGTATCTCAGCCGGTATTGCCAGCATCCTGCTCAACCGCCGATCATCTGCGTGCGCCGCGCCCGGTGATCAGGCGGCTGGAGACCCGACCATGTCCGATCTCGTCCTTGCCATCGATCAGGGCACCACCTCCTCACGGGCCATCGCCTTCGACCGCGACTATCGCGCGGTGGCCAGCGCGCAGGAGGAGTTCGCCCAGCACTTCCCCGCCTCCGGCTGGGTCGAGCACGATCCCGAGGATCTGTGGCGGACGACCGTCGACACCGCCCGAAGCGCGGTGGAAAAGGCAGGCGGTCCGCGCCACATCGCGGCCGTCGGCATCACCAACCAGCGCGAAACGACGCTTGTGTGGGACCGCGAGACCGGAAAGCCACTCCACCACGCCATCGTCTGGCAGGATCGGCGCACTGCCGACCTCTGCGCCCGACTGAAGGCCGAGGGCATCGAGCCGATGGTCGCGCAGAAGACCGGCCTGCTGGTCGATCCCTATTTCTCGGCGACGAAGCTCGCCTGGCTGCTGGATCACGTCGAGGGCGCGCGCGCGGCGGCCGCGGCCGGCCGGCTCGCCTTCGGCACGGTCGACAGCTTCCTCTTGTGGCGGCTCACCGGCGGGCGCGTGCATGCCACCGACGCCACCAATGCCTCGCGGACGATGCTGTTCGACATCCACCGCCAGCAATGGGACGAGGACCTGCTGCGGCTGTTCGGCATCCCGGCCCCGGTGCTGCCGGAGGTGCTCGATTCATCCGCCGACTTCGGCGAGACTGAGGCGGGCATCCTCGGCGCGCGGTTGCCGATCCTTGGAATTGCCGGCGACCAGCAGGCGGCGACGATCGGCCAGGCCTGCTTCAGCCCGGGCATGGTGAAGTCGACCTACGGCACCGGCTGCTTCGCGGTGCTCAACACCGGCGGCGATGCCGTCGCCTCGCGCAACAAGCTGCTGACGACGGTGGCCTACCGGCTCGACGGCGAGGTCACCTACGCGCTGGAGGGCTCGATCTTCATCGCCGGTGCCGCCGTGCAGTGGCTGCGCGACGGGCTCGGCATCCTGGAGCGGGCCGACCAGTCCGGGGACTTGGCGGCCGAGGCCGACGAGGCGCACCACGTCGTGCTGGTGCCGGCCTTCACCGGGCTCGGCGCACCGCACTGGGACGCAGACGCCCGCGGCGCGATCTTTGGGCTCACCCGGGCGACGGGTCCGCGCGAACTCGCCCGCGCCGCGCTCGAATCGGTCTGCCTGCAGACCCTCGACCTGATCGAGGCGATGCGGCGCGACTGGGGAGGCCGGGACGCCTCGACCGTGCTCAGGGTCGACGGCGGCATGGTGGCGAGCGACTGGACCATGCAGCGCCTCGCCGACCTGCTGGAAGCGCCCGTCGACAGACCCGCGGTGCTGGAGACGACGGCGATGGGGGCGGCGTGGCTGGCGGGGCGCCGCGCCGGCATCTGGCCCGACCGCGAGGGGTTTGCCCGATCATGGCGGCTGGAGCGGCGGTTCGAACCGGCGATGGAGCCCGCCCACCGCGCGGCGCGCGTCGAGGCCTGGCGGGACGCGGTGAGGCGGACCCTCAGCGGCGGTTGAGGCTGGGAGGCCGTTAACCTTTCCGTGTAAGCACTAATACGTACAATATACGCCACAGTAGAGCCAGTTCGAGCATTCCGTAAAGTAACACGGCGATGACCGGAAGTATCCTCCCCTTCTTTTTACGATTGCTTCAGCACGCACGGTTAACGTCGATACTTGGAATTTAACCGGCTGGGGATTTGATGGGATGTCTACCGACATCGAACGCGGGCGCAAGCTCGCCTATCTGCGCGTCGACCATGAGACGAAGCAGCTGCTCGCGGGTTTCCTGCCCCGCCTGAAGAGCAAGATGCCGGCGATCCTCGCCGACTTCTACGCCCATATCCTGCGCGAGCCCGAGCTCGCTGCCATGTTTGCCGGGTCCGAACGCATCGAGCACGCCAAGAAGATGCAGATGGAGCACTGGGAGCGGATGTTCTCGGGGCGCTTCGACGACGACTATTTCCGGTCGGTCGATCGCATCGGCAAGACGCACTGCCGGCTGGGGGCTGGCGCCGGGCTGGTATATCGGCGGCTATTCGCTGGTCAAGCAGGCGATCTTCGCCGATGTCCTTGCGGACGCCGCATCGGGAAATCCGCTGGGCCGGTCGCAGCGGATCGCGGGGGCGTCGCGCCTGCTGGCGGCGATCGACAAGGCGATCACGCTCGACATGGACCTGTCGATCTTCGTCTACCTGTCCGAGAAGGAGGCCGAGTTCGACAAGCGCCTCAACACGCTGGCCGACCAGTTCGGCGAGGCCGTGGCGAAGATCACCGCCGACCTCTCGGCGGCGGCGGCGACGCTGCAAACCTCCGCAGGCGGGCTCGAACGCAATGTCGACGAGACCAGCCGGCAGGTGACGATCGCCGCGGCGGGCGCCGAGGAGGCCTCAGCCAACCTGCAGACGGTCGCCTCGGCGACGGAGGAACTGTCCGGATCGGTCTCGGAGATTTCGCGCCAGATCGCCGACGGCAGCCGCATCACCGCCGACGCGGTCGACAAGACGCGGGCCATGACGGACAGCGTCACCAGCCTGCAGGAGGCGGCGGGCAGGGTCGGCGGCATCGTCCGGCTGATCGAGGAGATCGCCGAGCAGACCAACTTGCTCGCCCTCAACGCCACCATCGAGGCGGCCCGTGCCGGCGAGGCCGGCCGCGGCTTCGCGGTCGTGGCAGGCGAGGTGAAGGGGCTGGCGCAGCAGACGGCGCGCGCCACCGGCGACATCGCCGGCCAGATCCGCGGCATCCAGGAGGTGGCGGATCTCGTCGCCGGTCACATCGAGGCGATCGGCAAGGCGATCGGCGCCGTCGAGGAAGTGTCCTCCGCGGTGGCGACGGCAGTCGAGGAGCAGACGGCCGTCACTCACGAAATCTCGCGCAACGTCGGTGACGCGGCGGGCGGCGCCACCTCGGTTTCGTCCGCGGTGCAGAGCGTGTCGCAGGCCTCGGCCCGGTCGCTCGATGCGGCGGTGGCGCTGGCCAGGGTGGCCGACGAGGTCCGCGACAAGGCGGGCACGCTCGACCGTCAGTCGGCCGCCTTCATCGACCGCATCCGCTCGGCCAATGCGAGGGCGGCCTGAACGCACGACGACGAGTGGCGTCCTAGCCGGCGCGGTGCGAATCGCGCAGGAGAGCCGCCCCGGCCGCCAGCGCCTTCAGCTTGCCGACGGCGACATGCCGCGGCAATGGCGCCATGCCGCAATTGGTGCAGCCCTGGATCCGCCCGGCGTCGGCGTAGCGTAGCGCCTCCGTCAGGGTTGCCGCGACCTGCTCGGGCGTCTCGATCTCGTTGGTGGCGACGTCGATCGCGCCGACCAGGATCTCCTTGTCCGGCAACAGCGAGATCAGCGACATCGGCACGTGCGAGCCGGCGCATTCAAGCGAGACCTGGCCGATCCGGCTGGCATTGATCGCCGGGAAGATCGCCTCGTACTGGCGCCATTCGGAGCCGAGCGTCTCCTTCCAGCGGATGTTGGCGTCGATGCCGTATCCGTAGCAGATGTGCACCGCCGTCCGGCAGGCGAGGCCCTCGGCGGCGCGCTCCAGCGCGGCGATGCCCCACTCGACGACGTCCTCGCTGAAAACGTTGAAGGCCGGTTCGTCGAACTGCACCACGTCGACGCCGAGCGCCGCCAGTTCGCGCGCCTCGGCATTGAGGATGTCGGCGAACGCCATCGCCATGTCGGCGCGAAGGCCGTAATGGGCGTCGGCGATGGTGTCGCAGATCGTCATCGGCCCGGGCAGCGTCGCCTTCAGCCCGCGCCGGGTGTGGGCGCGGGTGAAGCGGACCTCCTCGGTATGCACCGGCCGCTTGCGCGCGAGGGGGCCGGTCACGGTCGGCACCTCGACCACGTAGCGGTCGTTGCGGATCCCCATCTTCGTCTTGAGGCTCCAGTCGATGCCGTCGACATGCTCCAGGAAGCCGTGGACGAAATGGATCCGGAACTGCTCGCCGTCGCTGAGGATGTCGATGCCGGCGTCCTCCTGCTCCTTGAGCCAGACCAGCGCCGCGTCGCGCTTGGCCGCCTCCAGCGCCTCGCCCTCGTAGCGCCAGGCCGCCCACAGCTTCTCGGGTTCCGCCAGCCAGAACGGCTTCGGCAGGCTGCCGGCGACGGTGGTCGGGAACAGATGCGGCTGGCTCATGGGTGTCCTCCCCCTGGTCTCGCCGCATCGTGGCGCGCGGCGGATTGGGGAAAGCCTAGCGCCGGCCGGGACGCGTGGGAACTCGCCACGCGCAAATCCCCCGCTACGGGCGCGGTAACGGCTCGGGCCGATCAGGACACGGGAGGAACTGGTGGGCGATACTGGACTTGAACCAGTGACCCCTGCGATGTGAACACAGTGCTCTACCAACTGAGCTAATCGCCCGCCGGGCGGGATATAAGGTGGCGGCGGAGGCCGAGTCAAGCAAGCCGGGCGCGGGGTGGTGGGTCGGTTACGATTTCGGGTCAGGACGCCGTTGCGGCCATTCGCAGCGGACCGGGAGCTTTCCAAAACCGGCGCTTCATGCTGCATTTCAGCAGCAGCTTCATGCCCCGACGATTGCGGCAACGTGCAAGCCTTGCAGAAAGTGGCTCAAGCTTACATCAGTATGCCTGTGAGCACTATAGCGTGGGCGACCTTCACTGGATCAAGATCGGGCCAGTGTGGAGGCCGCGTATTCGCCTGAAAGGCCACCCCATAGTGCCTAAAGCGTCATGAGAAGCGACGAGCGATCTGAGGAATGTCTTGAACTTGGACCTCTACCGTAGAGGAGAGTTCGCGAATGAAGCAGCGATTACCCAGAAAAGACATTTTGTCTTGGCCAGGCACCACAATCCTGAGAACGTCAAGGCCACGATACACGAAGCAGTCGAACTTTGACAGCACGTCTGAAAGCAGCGGTTTAGACAGAGCAGACGAGGCAATGGCGTTCTTGATTTTCATCACATAATCATCAAGCGATAAACCCAAGAGGGCAGCCTCTCGGGCTATCCCGACGATCTTGCGCCCTTCAAACTCTTGCGCAATCACGCTATCAAGCAATGCCACTCGATCAGCGTCCGCTTCCTTGTCTGCCACTCCGACATAGATAAACGAGTTCCGCTGCTGCTCAATATTCGCCATGCCACAGATGGTCGCTATGATGTCATCCATAGTTGACTGCTGAAAATCTCGACTTGAGCCTAAAGAGCAGAGACCCTGCTTGAACTCATAGTGAGGCAACTCGATGCGCGACCGCCTAAGCGAGTTTTCAAATGTGTAGATCAGTGGCTTCCCGAGTGGAATATCGCGCACATCGGCCTCGACAAAGGCATCGTGGATTGCACCTTTTATCGAATTTATGTTGGAGCGGCGGACCTCTGGATCGATGGCCTTGCGCTGTGTAGCAATGTTCAGTGATCCCAACGCTTTTGTCAGCTTTGGAAAATCTGCGATCTCCATATTTCTATTCACTATCAGCTCGTAATAGGCGAGAAAGATCGCCGCGAAGATCGTTGAGACCTCATTGTGGTGTGCCCCCTTCGACACAACACTTTGGATGGTCGCCCCCTCAGGCAGGTGATCGCACGTTAGCTGAATGCCGTCAAAAACAGCCAGAAAATCGCGCTTTATGTCGTCCTCACCATAGGCTGATAACAGCGCCTCGAACTTGTCGTACTCCCTGCTTCCGGGAGTGTAGATGTTGTTCAGAGCCAACTTTGACCGCTGAATGGGCTCCCTGTTTAGTACGCAGGCAAGTATGTCAGCGATGACTTGTTCGTCTAAGCTATCGCGGAGACTGCTAAAATGGAGTATTCCCTGTTTCGACCAGAATGTACTCTCTGCGCTGATACCGTAGCCATGAACAGTTTTGACGCCCTGAACGCTGATTTCAGGCATCAGCGAGAGTGGGACGTTGTCTTCCGAAACGTCTCCCCTAATTTCGC
Organism: Pseudomonadota bacterium; assembly: GCA_023435545.1. Lineage (GTDB taxonomy): Bacteria > Pseudomonadota > Alphaproteobacteria > Rhizobiales > Tepidamorphaceae > Tepidamorphus. The sequence continues at coordinate 6,062 of JAEYRQ010000149.1, forward strand.
AAGATATGGTGCGCACCAGTTGTGAAAACCTGGAAGTCAGGCCAGCTTGGCGCTGCTCTTGTTCGCTCAGGCGCCGACCGTACGAATTAATCCGCTCGAAAATCTCAATTACAGAGCCCCGATCCGCCCGTTCAACGACCGTGACGGGGATGGTGTATTCCGAAAAAGCGGCACATTGCGTTGGGCTGAGAAGAGCGTTCGGATCAGTCACAATTTTGCGCCCGTCCTCTTTAGCAGACTGAGCCGCTCTCGGAAGCTCTCTCATATCAAAATGCTTGCCGTCGCTAGTTTGGAAGGCGTTCTCGATGAAAGAGATCAGAGTGTGTAGCCGCTGTAATCCGTCGATCACATCGAACGAAGAGGCTTCGCCTCGCTTCGCCAGAAGCACCAGCGGGACAGGAAATTCCATCAAAACGCTATCGACGAGCTTCTGCTTCTCCTCCAGTGTCCATACTAGCTTTCTCTGATAGCGCCGATCTACATAGAATTCACCGTCGCGGAACATGCGATAGATCGTCTGTATTGAAAGGTTAGCCGAACTAAGCTCTATCGATCCCATTTTCCCTCCAAGAGGCGCTTTTGCTTCGTACTTAGACCATCGACCAAGGCGCTTTGGGAAGCGGTGAAGTAAGGGTTCTTTACCGCAGTGATATGAAGATCTGAGACCCCAACTTGCCGGGCGGACTAGGTCTGCTTCCACTGGAGTTTGTCCAAAAAGCAGACCGTCAGCAACCCACCCCCACAGCCGAAGCTCAAACTGACCCACGACCTGCCGCGGCCGGGCGCGACAGAGCCTCGGCGCTCACCGTCAGGCCGGGGTCAGGCCCAGCCGGTGCGCGGCGATCGGGTAGAGCGCGTCGTAGCCTGAGATGATGTGGTCGGGTCCCAGATCGGCCACCGGCACCGGCGTGTAGCCGAAATCGACCGCGATCACCGGCACGTTGGCCGCCTTCGCCGCGTCGATGTCGGCGCGGCTGTCGCCGACCATGATCGCCCGGCCCGGCTC
>JAEYRQ010000169.1 GCA_023435545.1 Pseudomonadota bacterium
CGGCGCAGGCGGCGCGGGTCGAGGATCTGGTCGGCGTCCAGCGACATGGCGGCTCGCTAGGTGTTGGAGCCAGCCGCGGCACGGCGCCGCGGCTGGAAAGAACGTGTCAGTCGTCCTTCGTCTCGGACGGCTCTGACGTCTGCGCCTGCGCCTTGCTGAGCGCGGCGCCGAGGATGTCGCCCAACGAGGCGCCGGAGTCGGTCGAGCCGTACTGGGCCACCGCCTCCTTCTCCTCGGCGATCTCCAACGCCTTGATCGACACGGAGACCTTGTGGTTCTTGCGGTCGAACTGGGTGATGCGGGCATCCACCTTCTCGCCGCGGGCGAAGCGCTCCGGCCGCTGCTCGGACCGGGCGCGGGCGAGGTCGGAGCGACGGATGAAGGCCGTCAGGTCGGTGCCGACGATCTTCACGTCGATGCCGCCTTCCTTCACGTCGATGACCTCACAGGTCACGACCGCGTTCTTGCGCAGGTCCGTGCCCTCGGCCGCCGTGGTGAACGGATCGCCGCCGAGCTGCTTGATGCCGAGGCTGATGCGCTCCTTGTCAACGTCGACGTCGAGCACCTGCGCCTTGACCATGTCGCCGCGGTTGAACTCCTCGATCACCTGCTCGCCCGGGCGGTCCCAGACGAGGTCCGACAGATGGACCATGCCGTCCACATCGCCATCGAGGCCGATGAACAGGCCGAACTCGGTCTTGTTCTTGACCTCGCCTTCGACGATCGCGCCGACAGGGAATTGCTCGGCGAAGCTCTCCCACGGATTGGGCAGGCACTGCTTCAGACCGAGCGAAATGCGCCGCTTGACCGGATCGACCTCCAGCACCGTCACCTCGACCTCCTGGGAGGTGGAGACGATCTTGCCGGGATGGACGTTCTTCTTGGTCCAGCTCATCTCCGAGACGTGGATCAGGCCCTCGACCCCCGGCTCCAGCTCCACGAAGGCGCCGTAGTCGGTGATGTTGGTGACGCGGCCCTTGAAGCGGGCGGCGATCGGGTACTTCGCCTCGACGCCTTCCCACGGATCGGCCTCGAGCTGCTTCATGCCGAGGCTGATGCGCTGGGTCTCGTGGTTGATCTTGATGATCCGGACCTTGACGGTCTGGCCGACAGCCAGGACCTCGGTCGGATGATTGATCCGCCGCCAGGCGATGTCGGTGACGTGCAGCAGGCCGTCGATGCCGCCAAGGTCGACGAACGCACCGTAATCGGTGATGTTCTTGACGACGCCCTCGATGACCTGGCCTTCCTCGAGGCTCTGCACCAGTTCCGAACGCTGCTCGGCCCGGGTCTCCTCCAGCACGGTGCGCCGGGAGACGACGATGTTGCCGCGCCGCCGGTCCATCTTCAGGATCTGGAACGGCTGCGGGGTGTTCATCAGCGGCCCGACGTCGCGCACCGGGCGGATGTCGACCTGGCTGCGGGGCAGGAACGCCACCGCGCCGTCGAGATCGACCGTGAAGCCGCCCTTGACCGAGTTGAAGATCACGCCCTCGACCTTCTCATTGGCCTCGAACGCCTTCTCGAGCTTCTCCCAGCTCTCCTCGCGGCGCGCCTTGTCACGGCTGATGACGGCCTCGCCCAGCGCGTTCTCGACGCGCTCGAGGTAGACCTCGACCTCGTCGCCGACCTTTATCGACGGTTCGCGCCCTTGCAGCCCGAACTCGCGCAACGCCACGCGCCCCTCGGTCTTCAGGCCCACGTCGATGACCGCCATGTCCTTCTCGATGGCGACGACACGGCCCTGCACCACCGATCCTTCGGCGAGCGTGCTGGTATTGAAGCTCTCTTCGAGAAGAGAGGCAAAATCTTCCTTGGTGGGGAACTTTTCCATGCTGGCTAAGGCCACGGTGTTTTCCTGCTCTCGTCCGGACCCTCCGACCGCACCGGATCGTCCGGAACCACTTCGATTGGGACTGTCGAGACCGGCTGGCGCGCTCGCGCACCATGGCGGGTCTTTCGGTCGGCGATGTAGCTCGTTTCCGGGGGTTGCGGGCGGACCTGCGTCCGGCATTCCGGCAGGTGCTGGTCAAGCCGGAAACACGTACACGGGCGCGCGTGACCCGCGCACCCTCAATTCGCCGCTGTCGAGCCGCTGATCAGGTCCACAGCCGCCCGGAACGCGGCTTCTATATCCAACTCGGTGGTATCGAGCAAGTGCGCGTCGTCCGCTTTCCGCAACGGCGCCACCGCGCGCGCCGAATCGCGCTCGTCGCGGCGGCGAATATCGGCAAGCACCTGATCGTAGGTGATCTCGCCTCCCGCAGCCAGGATCTCCTTGTGCCGCCGCCGCGCGCGGGTCTCGGCTGCAGCGGTGACGAATACCTTGGCGTCGGCGTCGGGGCAGACGACGGTGGCGATGTCGCGGCCGTCGAGCACCGCACCCGGCGGCGTGCGCGCGAAGCTGCGCTGGAACTCCAGCATCGCCGCGCGCACGGCCGGATCGGCGGCGACGATCGAGGCGGCCTCGCCCATGCCCGGCCCCCGCAGCAGCGCCTCGTCGGCGAGATTTTCCGCCTCGATGCCACGCGCCGCTTCCAGACGCGCCGCAGCGTCCTCGATGCCGCCCCCGGCGGCGATCACCCTCGCCGCGACCGCACGGTAGAGCATGCCGGTATCGAGATGCCTCAGCCCGTAGTGGGCGGCAAGCCTGCGGGCAACAGTGCCCTTGCCGGAGGCCGCAGGGCCGTCGATGGCGATGATCATCGCCCGGCTTCCCCTGCCACGGCTTCCGCCGCGGGCCCAGGCACGATCTCCGCCCCGAGCCGGGTCATCAGGGGGACGAAGTCCGGGAAGCTGGTGGCGATCATGGTACCGTCGTCGACCGTGACGGGGCGCTCCGCGCCGAGTCCCATGACGAGGAATGCCATGGCGATCCGGTGGTCGAGATGGGTCTCGACAAGGCCGCCACCCGGCACTCCGCCCGCTAGTCCGCCGCGGCCTTCGACGATCAGGTCGTCGCCGTCGATCCCGACCTCGATCCCGTTCGCCGCCAGCCCGGCTGCGACCGCGGCGAGGCGATCCGACTCCTTGACCTTCAGTTCCGACAGGCCCCGCATCACCGTGGTGCCGTTCGCAAAGGCCGCAGCGACCGCCAGGACAGGGTACTCGTCGATCATAGAGGGCGCGCGCGCCGCCGGCACCTCGATGCCGGTGAGAGGAACAGCCTCCACCGAAACGTCGGCGACGGGCTCGCCGCCATCCTCGCGCCGGTTCGACAGGGTGATCCGAGCCCCCATCTCGCCGAGCGTTGCGATCAGCCCGGCGCGCGAAGGATTGACCATGACACCGGGGATCGTCACCGAGGATCCCGGCACGATCAGGGCCGCCACCATCGGAAAGGCTGCGGAGGAAGGGTCGGCCGGCACCACCACGTCGCGGCCCCTCAGTTCTGGCCGGCCAGCCAGGGTGATACGTCGTGCCCCGTCCGGATCGCTCGATATGTCCAGGGAGGCCCCGAAATGCACGAGCATCCGCTCGGTGTGGTCGCGGGTCGGCTCCGGCTCGATCACTGTGGTCGTGCCGGGGGAATTGAGACCGCACAGCAGCACGGCCGATTTGACCTGCGCGGAGGCGACGGGGAGACGGTAGGCGATCGGGATCGGGTCCCGCAAACCCTGCAAGGTCAGCGGCAGCCGTCCACCCTCCCCGCACTCGACGATACGGGCTCCCATCTCCTCGAGTGGAGCGAGCACCCGCCCCATCGGCCGCTTGCGCAGCGACGCATCGCCGTCGAACCGGGCGGTGATGCCGTGGCCGGCGACGAGCCCCATGACAAGCCGGGCGCCCGTGCCCGAATTGCCGAAGTCCAGGGTGCCCGCCGGCTGGAGCAGTGACCCGACACCGACACCCTCGACGGTCCAGGTGCCATCCGCCATGCGTTCGACCCGCGCGCCGAAGGCTCGGGCCGCCTCCGCGGTGGCGATCACGTCGTGACCCTCGAGCAGTCCGGTGATGCGGGTTCGGCCCATGGCAAGCGCTCCGAAGAGCAGCGCCCGGTGCGAGATCGACTTGTCGCCGGGGATGCTTGCGCGCCCGCGCAAGGGCGAACCGGCGCGGGCAGCGAGCGGGGTCTTGCGGGCGGTCGCTGGGGCCGTCATTGTCGTGCCGTCTCCGGGGGTTTGCGGAACGGGTGCGGCGGTACTGCCGGGACCGTGCCGCCGGGCTCCTAGCACAGGCGCCGACGGCCGTCATCCCGCGGTCGTGGATTAGGCTTTGACAGGCTTCCGGCTTTCCGTCTATGGGAGGCGCCGATTTCCGGACAGGCGCCAGGCCGCGCCTCGATTTCGCGGCGGCCTTCAAGACAGGGTTTTCTAGAGCGATGGCCAAACCCGAGCTCGGCACCAAACGCATCTGCGGCTCTTGCGGCGCGCGCTTCTACGATCTCATGCGCGATCCGATCGTCTGCCCCAAGTGCGGCACGATCTACGACGTCGCGGTGATCGCCACCCGCGCGAAGCCGGCGACCGCCAAGCCCGCCCCCGCCAAGCCGGTCGAGGAAGCAGAAGACGAGGAGCAGGACGAGGCCCTCGTCGCCCTGGAAGACGCCGACGCGGAGGAGGAGGATACCGGCCGCGCCGATCCCGAAATCGACGACGACGAGATCCCCGACATCGAGGACGAGGAGATCGACGGCGACGAGGACGACGAGTTCCTTCCCGACGAGGAGGACGAGGGCGACGACGTCTCCGATCTCATCGAGGGCGACATCGAGGGCGACGAGGAAACCTGAGCCCCGAAAATGGCCTGGCCAGCCGATTGACAACGCGGCGGCCCGCCAATAACTCTCTGACGCCCACCTGCCCAGGTGGCGGAATTGGTAGACGCGCTAGCTTCAGGTGCTAGTGCCCGAAAGGGCGTGGAAGTTCGAGTCTTCTCCTGGGCACCATCGGCCACGTCGGCGTGGCCCCCACCTCCTGTCCGAGCCGCTTTTCCCCGCCGCGAGAACGAGGTCGGGCTTGCGCCGTATTGCTGTCGCCAGCGACATTGCCAACCTGTTCAACCCGTTGCTAACAGTCTTGCACGATTGTCGGCTATGCTGGTGTGTCCGGGGCGGATTGCCCGGGACCGTGGCGACCGCCGGCTTCTTGCGACCGGGAGGACCCGCTGATGACGATCACGCTACACGCGGGCGACCTGCCCGGCGACATTGACCTCGGGCCGCTGGTGGCGATCGATACCGAGACCCTCGGCCTCAACCTGGTGCGCGACCGTCTCTGCCTCGTGCAGCTCTCGTCGGGCGACGGCAACGCGCATCTCGTCCAGCTCGACCGCCGGACCTACGAGGCACCGAATCTGAAGCGGATGCTGTCGGATCCAGCCGTCACCAAGATCTTCCACTTCGCCCGCTTCGATGTGGCGATGCTCGCCCGCCATCTCGGCATCATGACCGAACCGGTCTACTGCACGAAGATCGCCTCACGCCTGACCCGCACCTACACCGACAGGCACGGCCTGAAGGACCTCGTGCGCGAGATGCTCGGAGTGGACATCTCCAAGCAGCAGCAGACATCAGATTGGGGCGCCGAAGCCTTGACGGATGCACAGCTGCAGTATGCCGCGACCGACGTACTCTACCTGCATGAACTGAAGGAACGCTTTGACCGCCTCCTGGCACGCGACGGCCGGACGCATCTGGCCGAGGCCTGCTTCCGTTTCCTGCCGACTCGGGCCTTGCTCGACATCGCCGGCTGGGCGGAGGAAGATGTCTTCGCGCACAGTTGAACGACGCCGCCGCCGTTTCACCGCAATCGGGTAGCAGGAGCGCGTGCCAGAATCGGAACGTTGCGCAAATGTATGTCGACACCGGATCATTCGGCGGGCTGAAGGCGCCGCCGGCATGGCAGCAGACGCGCGGCTGGAGGCTGGCGCGCCGCCATAGCCGCGCCGTTCGCGTCATGCGGATCGGACTGCCGGCGCTGGCACTGATCGCGGTGGCTTGGCTATTCGTCTCGGCGCGCACCTTCCCCACCAGCATCGGCAACATCGATCTCGGCGACGTGGGTCTCGACGGCACCACGCTCACCATGGAGAACCCGTCTCTCTCCGGCTTCAACGAGAATGGAACCTCCTACGAGGTGACTGCGAAGCGCGCGCTGCAGGACGTGGCCAATCCGCGAATCATCACACTGCAGATGATCGACGGGACGATGACCAAACCGGATGGAACCAAGGTTCGGCTGACAGCCAGCGACGGCGTGTTCGACAGCGAAGAGCACAGGCTCAACCTGTCGAACGAGATCGTCGTGCGCGCCGACGACGGCAGCCGGGCCTTCATGAAGTCCGCTGACGTCGACATGAAGGCTGGGACCATCCTGTCGAGCGAGCCCGTCAGGGCGGAGACGCCAAACGGTCGCATCCGCGCGGATACGATGGACATCGCGGAGCGCGGTGCCCACATGCTGTTCAAGGGCAAGGTGGTCGTGGAGCTCCGGCTCGACGGCGGGTCCCTGGAGGAGCGCAAGGGCCGGAAGCCTCAGGAGAGCAACGTCGATGACGACTGACACCCAACGCCCGCGCATGCGCTTCGCCCGTCTTGCGGCAGCTGTGCTGGCCGCATCTTTCGCAGTGCCAGAAGCACGTGCTCAGGTCAGCGACGCCTTCTCCGGCATGGCGGTCGATTCCGAGACGCCGGTGCGCATCGAGGCCGACCAGCTGGAGGTGTTCGATGCCGACAAGATGGCGGTGTTCTCCGGCAACGTCTTCGTCAAGCAGGGCGAGACAAGCATGCGCACCGCACAGCTCAAGGTCTTCTACGCCGGAGACGGATTGGTCACCGAAGACGCCTCGTCGGGACAGCGCGTCTCGCGGCTCGAGGCGACGGGCAAGGTCCTCATCAACGCCAAGGGCCAGACGGCGACGGGGGACTGGGCCGTTTTCGAGATGGACACCCAGCTCGTGACCTTAGGCGGCAGCGTTGTGCTGTCGCAGGGCAAGAACGTATTGCGAGGCACCGAACTGGTGGTGAATCTTGAGACCGGCCAGTCGCGTCTGGTCTCCGCCAAGCCCGAAGGCAGCAGCGGCGGCCGCGTTCAGGGGCTTTTAATTCCCGGCTCGATGGGGCAGAAGCAAGAAAGACGCCAGAGCGACGACGACGCTGGCGGTAACACCAACTGATGCCCCGATCGGAGTGTCCGTAGCCGGACGGACCTCCCGCCGTCTAGGCACCGGCTGAACCACTGGAGCTGCACGCGCCTTGGGTCGCCTCCTGACATTGCTGCGCCGCGCACGCGGAACCGACGCGCGCTCGCCCGATCCGCACGCGGAGGCCGGTCCGCTCGACGATTTCGACTGGGATGCCTTCGAGCACGATATGGAACCCCGGCTGCACGAAGGGGGCCTGCCGGTCGAGGAGCCCGACCACGGGGATGGCTGGCTAGAGGTCCACGGCGTTCGCAAGTCGTTCAAGAAGCGCCCCGTCGTCAAGGGCGTCAGCCTGGCGGTGCGGCGGGGCGAGGTCGTCGGTCTGCTCGGGCCGAACGGTGCCGGCAAGACCACCGTATTCTACATGATCACAGGTCTGATCACCGCCGATGCCGGCTCGATCACGTTCGACGGCAATGACATCACCCAGTTGCCCATGTATCGGCGCGCCCGCCTCGGCATCGGCTACCTGCCGCAGGAGCCGTCGATCTTCAGGGGCCTAACCGTCGAGCAGAACATCCGCGCCGTGCTGGAGATCGCCGAACCCGACAGGAGGCAGCGCGCCGCCGAGGTCGAATCGCTCCTCGAAGAGTTCCACATCACCCGGCTGCGTAATTCACCGGCGATCGCGCTGTCGGGCGGCGAGCGCCGCCGTGTCGAGATCGCCCGCGCCCTCGCCTCGCGGCCCGCCTTCATGCTGCTCGACGAGCCCTTCGCCGGCATCGACCCGATCGCCGTGGGCGATATTCGCGCGCTGGTGCGGCACCTCTCTGCACGCGGCATCGGCGTGCTGATCACCGACCACAACGTCCGCGAGACGCTGGGTCTCATCGACCGCGCCTACATTATCCATGACGGCCAGGTGCTGATGCAGGGCTCGCCCGATGAGGTCGTCGCCAACGTCGATGTCCGGCGGTACTACCTGGGCGACGAGTTCAGGCTGTAGAGCGCTAGAGGCAGCAGGGGCATGGCGCTTTCTCCGAAGCTGGATCTGCGGCAGACCCAGTCCCTGGTGATGACGCCGCAGCTGATGCAGGCCATCAAGCTGCTGCAGCTCTCCAGCATGGACGTCGCTGCCTATGTCGAGGCGGAACTGGAGCGCAACCCGCTGCTCGAGCGCGCCGATGACGACCGCGGTGAGGCGGCCGACG
>JAEYRQ010000016.1 GCA_023435545.1 Pseudomonadota bacterium
TGCTCGCCCCGCGCCCGGACATCCTGCTGCTCGACGAGCCGACCAATCACCTCGACCTGCCGGCGATCGAATGGCTCGAGCAGGAGCTGAAGTCGTTCGGCGGCGCGCTGGTGCTGGTCAGCCACGACCGGCGGTTCCTCGAGACGCTGTCCGATGTCACCGTCTGGCTCGACCGGGGCACCACCCGCCGGCTCGATGCGGGCTTCGGCCGGTTCGAGGCCTTGCGCGACGGGGTGATCGAGGAGGAGGAGCGAGACCTCCACAAGCTCGGCCGCAAGATCGCCATGGAGGAGGACTGGCTGCGCTACGGCGTCACCGCGCGGCGCAAGCGCAACCAGGGACGACTCCGGGCGTTGCAGGATCTGCGCAAGACCCACCGTGAGCATCGCCGGGCGACCGGCACGGCGCGCATGTCCGCGACGGAGGCGGCGGCGTCGGGCAAGCTCGTCATCGAGGCCGATTCGATCTCGAAGGCCTATGGCGAGCGCCGGATCGTCGACGACTTCTCGGCCCGCATCCAGCGCGGCGACCGGATCGGCATCATCGGTCCCAACGGCGCCGGCAAGACCACCCTCCTGTCGATGCTGACCGGCGACCTGGCGCCGGACACCGGCACGGTGCGCCTCGGCACAAATCTGGAGATCGGCAGCCTCGACCAGCGGCGTGCGAGGCTCGATCCGGAGACGAGCCTGCGCGATACGCTGACCGGCGGGCGGGGCGATCAGGTCATCGTCGACGGCAAGCCGCGCCACGTGGTCAGCTACATGAAGGACTTCCTGTTCTCGCCGGAGCAGGCGGGCTCGCCGGTGAGCGCGCTGTCGGGCGGCGAGCGCGGCCGGCTGATGCTTGCGCTGGCCTTCGCCCGGCCCTCCAACCTGCTGGTGCTCGACGAGCCGACCAACGATCTTGATCTCGAGACGCTCGACCTGTTGCAGGAACTGCTTGCCGACTATTCCGGCACGGTGCTCCTGGTCAGCCACGACCGCGACTTCCTCGACCGCACCGTCACCTCCGTCATCGCCGCCGAGGGTGGTGGGCGCTGGCTCGAATACGCGGGCGGCTACAGCGACATGCTGGCACAGCGCCGCGGACGGCCAGCGGCGGAGGGGGGTATCCCGAAGGGGCGCCGCGAGCGACCCGAGACGGCCACCACGACCGTTCATGCCGCCGCGCAACCGAAACGGCGGATGTCATACAAGGACAAATTCGCGCTGGAGACGCTTCCCTCGCGGATCGCCGAACTCGAGAAGACGGCGCATACTCTTCGCCGCGATCTGGAAGACCCGGATCTCTATGCGCGGGATCCCGAGGCGTTCTCGCGCCTGACTGCGCAGTTGAGCACCACCGAGTCCGCCCTGGCCGAGGCCGAGGAGCGGTGGCTGGAGCTCGAACTGTTGCGCGAGGAGGTCGAGACGGACAGTTGAGTCGTCTTGTGGTAGGCGATGGCGGACAACCTCACGTCGGGTTAAAACAGCGCGCATGCGCATCACCTACAGGGTGTTCCTCGTCGGCGGAATTCCGATCGCCATCGCAGCGGCGATTGCGGCGGTGGCGTGGATTCTGCTGAACGAGGCGGAACGCGCGCGCTCCGGAGCAGTGCTGGCGGGCGCCACCTACCGCAACCTCCTGATCGCGATGACGGCTCGCGATGAGTACATCAATGCATCGCCGGCCAATCGCACGTCCCAGGTCGAACGCTTCACCTCGTTCGCCAGCGACGCCCGCACCAACCTGGAGCAACTGGCGGCCGTTGCGCGCGCGCCCGCCTTGCGCAACGCCGCGGGTGCTTCCGAGGAGGCGCTGACCCGCTATGCCGGCAGCATGTCGGCGTTCATCCAGTCGACCCTGGAGTATGACCGGCTGCTCGACGAGATGGCCCAGCGCGTGGCACAGCTCATCGCGCTGTCCGAGGAGGCGCGGGAGCGGCAGCGCTCCTCCAACGCCGATATCATCGCCACGCTGCGGGAGCGGGACGCCGGTTTTCGGCTCATCCGCCGCCTCGTCGACAGTGCCGAGGAACTGCGCACTGCGGTGGTCTCGGCCGAATTGCACGCGGCGATGCTGCTGCTCGCCACCCGACCCGGCATAGCGGAGACGCGCGAGCGCCAGCTCGCATTCGACCTGAGCAGGCTGCGCTACGCCGTCCTGGACCTGGAGGCAACGCTGGGAACGCGGGATGCCTCCGCGATATCGACGCTGAAGGAGCTTTGGTCCGACTACGAGACCGCGATCAATGCCTTCCTGAACGCCGGTCCGCAGCGAACCCTGATCGCCGACCATGCGATCTCCGGGGCAGGACAGCGCATCGCCGAGTGGTCCGACCGGCTGCTCAAGGTCAAGACGACGGAACAGCGGGCACTCTACGAGGAGATCGCCCAGTTGGTCGCCTATTCGGTGGAGGCCAACGAGACCGAGCGCGCGACCCAGAACGTTGCGCTGGAAGTGCTGAAGCTCGGACAGCGGACCGCGGCGGCATTGGCCGAACGCGATACGCAGGCCACCTCGCACATTCTCGATGAAAGCGCGAGCCTCGCCGAACGGGTCGCCTCGCTTCCCATCTCGCCCCTGATCCAGAGCGAGATGATCGATGCGGTGGACCAGTGGCGTGACGGGCTGTCGAACGCGACCGACGTGCTGCGCCAGCAGAACGCACGGATCGAGGAAATGGACGGCACCGCCGTCACCATGGTGCAGGGCGCGCGGGCGCTCAACGACCTGTTCACCTCGGACGCCGAGAAGATCGGCGACACCATCCGCAACATTCTCATCTTCGGCGCCGCAGCCGGCCTTCTGTTCGGGGCTGCCACCGCCTATGTCGTCGTCCGCTCGATCACCCGGCCGCTGCTCAGGGTGCAGCAGGGCATGGTCGATCTCGCCGCCGACCCTCTCGCCCGCCCGATCGCGGACGCCGACCGGCGTGACGAATTGGGCGAGATGGCCCGCGCTGCAAACTTCTTCGTCGCCGAAATCGGCAAGCGCGAACAGGCGCTGATGCGCGCAAAGGAGCGCGCCGACAGCGCGTTGTCGGAACTGAAGCGCACCCAGGCCGACCTGATCCAGGCGGAAAAGCTCGCCTCGCTCGGCCAGCTCGTCGCCGGCGTCGCCCATGAGATCAACACGCCAATCGGAATCGCCCTGACCACCGGAACCCAGCTCGCGGAGGAGGTGCAGCGCTTCAACCGCGCCGCCAGCAGCGGCCAGCTGCGCAAATCGGACCTGCGACGGCTGATCGACCGGATGTCGGAAGGCGCGACGCTGTTGTTCGCCAACCTGAACCGCGCCGCCGAGCTCGTCCACAGCTTCAAGCAGGTCGCGGCCGACCAGGCCGGTGGCGGACGGCGCAGCTTCGACATGCGCACCTGGCTCGACGAGCTCACCACCAGCCTCGGTCCGGCGCTGCGCAAGTCCGGCCATTCGCTCGAGGTGCGCTGCCGCGACGGGCTCTCGATGAACACCTATCCCGGCGCACTCGGTCAGGTGCTGACCAACCTGATCATGAACGCGCTGACACACGCTTATGACGACGGGGAGGTCGGCCAGATGACGCTCATCGTCGAGGAGCCGGCGCCCGACACGGTCCGGATCGTCTTCCGGGACGACGGCCGGGGAATCGCCCCGCAGTACCTGAACCGCGTGTTCGACCCGTTCTTCACGACGGGCCGTAGTCGCGGATCGACGGGGCTGGGTCTGCACATCGTCTACAACCTCGTCACCAACACGCTGCACGGCAAGATCGACATGGACAGCACGCCGGGCAGCGGAACCACCTTCATGATCGAGCTTCCCGTCGAGGTCGAAATCGAGGTGGATCAACACGAGCCGGTTGAGGCCTGAGGGAGAAGCAAGTGAAGAATGCCGCCGTTCTCGCCGCCAGTCTGGCGGCCGG
>JAEYRQ010000215.1 GCA_023435545.1 Pseudomonadota bacterium
CTCGGCGTCGGCGGCGGCTACTACGTCTCCCGCCGCATCCTCGCCCGCATTGACGCGGTCGCCGAGACAAGCCGCACCATCATGGACGGAGACCTGACGCAGCGCATGCCGCTGTCGGGCTCCGGCGACGAGTTCGACCGGCTGGGAGAGAGCCTGAATGCCATGCTCGACCGCATCGAGCGGCTGATGCATGGGCTGAAGGAGGTCTCCGACAACATCGCCCACGACCTGAAGACGCCGCTCACCCGCCTGCGCGGCCGCGTCGAGGCGGCGCTGAGGGCCGACCCTTCCGAGCACGGCTACCGCGATGCGCTGGAGCAGACGATCGAGGAATCCGGCCGGCTGATCGCAATCTTCAATGCGCTTCTGATGATCGCCCGCGCCGAGGCCGGCGCGGCGGGCGCGAGCTTCGCCCCGCTCGACGTGGCGGCAGTCGCCCGCGATGTGGTCGAGCTCTACGAGCCCGCCGCCGAGGAGGCCGGTATCGAGCTGGCGGTCGCCGACGGCGATCCCGTCCGGGTGTCGGGCAATCGCGAGCTGATCGGCCAGGCGATCGCCAACCTCGTCGACAATGCGCTGAAATACGGCCAGGCAGCCGAGGGGGGCGGTCGCGTCTGCGTTACCGTGACGGAGTCCGCCGGCAAGGCGCGGATCGCCGTCGCCGACAACGGTCCCGGCATTCCGGAAATCGACCGCGCCAGGGTGGTGGAACGCTTCTCCCGCCTCGAGGCCTCCCGCTCCGCCCCCGGCGCCGGGCTGGGGCTCGCCCTGGTGGCCGCCGTGGCGCGGCTGCATTCAGGCGAGCTGACCTTCGAGGACGGCGCCCCGGGCCTGGTCGCCACCATCGCCCTGCCGCTCGCGCCGGCGGGAGATGTGGTCGCAGGCTGACTATCTGCACAGCCGCCGTGCTGCGCCCGCGGCTAACAATTCAGACCGCCGGTACAGCCGGGAACTGGCAGGCGCGCCAAATTGCGGTAAGAGTTCCCGCATGGGGAATCCGAGACGCCACGGGCGAGTCTTCGTTCGATGAACCGCCCGACACCTGCAACACGCCAATCCGCCAGTCTCGCCGACCGGCTGAAGGAGCGCCCGCTCGTCGTCGACGAGGCGGTTGCTGAAGGGTTCCTCGACGATCTCCGGACGGCCGCGCGCGAGGCGAAGTGCCGCAAGCTCGGCAAGCGTCTCGATGAGGATGCCGTCGCCGCCTTCCTGAAGGGCGTGCTCGACGGCTCGCCCTGGCTGCGGGGCCTGCTGCTCGCCGATCCCGCCATGGCCGAGCGCGTGCTGACGGCAGATCCCGACACCCACTTCGCCCGGCTCACGTCAGACCTTGCCGGCGCGGTCGCCGCCGCCGAGGGCCGCGACGAGGTGATGCGGCTGCTGAGGCTCTACAAGGCGGAGGCGGCCTCTCTCATCGCGCTCGCCGATCTCGGCGGCGTATGGACGGTCGACCGCGTCATCGAGGCGATGACCGCGGCGGCCGACGCGACCGTCTCCGCCTCGGTCGACTGGCTGCTGCGCGCGCCCGCCGCGCGCGGCGCCCTGGAAATCTCCGATCCTGCGCGTCCCGGCCCGGGCAGCGGCTGGATCCTGCTTGCCATGGGCAAGCACGGGGCAGGCGAACTCAACTTCTCCTCCGACATCGACCTGATCGTCTTCTACGATCCCGCCCGCTGCCGCGTGGCCGATCCGGACGAGGCGGAAAAGCTGTTCGTGCGGCTGACGCGCGATCTGGTCAGGCTGATGCAGGAGCATACCGGCGAGGGCTACGTGTTCCGCACCGACCTCAGGCTGAGGCCCGATCCCGGCGCGACCGCGGTGGCGGTGCCGCTGGATGCAGCGCTGCAGTACTACGAGAGCCTGGGCCAGAACTGGGAGCGCGCGGCGATGATCAAGGCGCGTCCCTGCGCCGGCGACATCGAGGCCGGCGAGCATTTCCTGCACGAGATCGCGCCCTTCGTCTGGCGCAAGTACATGGACTTCGCCGCACTCGCCGACGTGCACGCGATGAAGCGGCAGATCCATGCCCACAAGGGGCATTCGAAACTGGCGGTCGCCGGCCACAACCTGAAGCTCGGCCGCGGCGGCATCCGCGAGATCGAGTTCTTCGTGCAGACCCAGCAGCTGGTCACCGGCGGCCGCCATCCCGAGCTCAGGACCCGCAGGACGTTGACCGCGCTCGACCGGCTGGCCGAGGGCGGCTGGATCGAGCCGAAGGTGCGCGACGACCTGGCCGCCGCCTACCGCTTCCTGCGCCGGCTCGAGCACCGGCTGCAGATGGTCGCCGACGAGCAGACTCACACTCTGCCGGACGATGCCGGGACCCTGGCCCGGTTCGCAAGGTTCGCCGGGTTCGAGGACACCGATGCGCTGTCAAAGGCGCTGCTGGCGCATATGCGCAGCGTCCAGGGCCACTACGCCAACCTGTTCGAGGATGCTCCGACGCTCAGTGGCGGCGCCGGCAGCCTGGTGTTTACGGGCGACGATGACGATCCCGAGACGCTGGAGACGCTCACGCGGATGGGCTACCGGCAGCCGAAGGAGGTGACGGCGGCAGTCCGCGCCTGGCACTTCGGCCGTATTGCCGCGACCCGCAGTGCCCGCGCCAAGGAACGGCTGACGGAACTGACCCCCGTCCTGCTCGAGGCGCTGGCGGAAACGCCGAGCCCCGACTCTGCCTTCAACGCCTTCGACCAGTTCGTCGGACGGCTGCCGGCCGGCGTGCAGCTGTTCTCGCTTCTGTGGTCGAACCCGCATCTCTTGCGGCTGCTGGCGGTGATCCTCGGCACGGCACCGCGCCTGGCTGACCTGCTGCAACGCCGCCCGCGCGTCTTCGCGGCGCTGCTGGAGCCCGACTTCTTCGACAAGCTGCCGGGTCGCGCTGCGCTGCGCCGCCGGCTCGACGAGAGCCTGGCGGATTCGACCGGCTACGAGGACGCGCTCGACCGGGCCCGCATATTCGGACAGGAGCAGGTGTTCCTGATCGGCGTGCGTATCCTCTCCGGGACCGTCTCGGCAAAGGACGCCGGCGGCGCCTTCACGCGCCTCGCCGAGGTGCTGGTGGACCGGCTGCACGGGCTCGCCGCGGATCATCTGGCGGAAAGCCACGGCACGATCGCGACGTCGGATGCTGCGCTGGTGGCGATGGGCAAGCTCGGCGGCGTCGAGATGACGGCGGGGTCGGATCTCGACCTGATCCTGCTCTACGACTATCGCGGCGAGGAGCCGCAGTCCGACGGCCGCCGGCCGCTGCCGGCATCGCAGTACTATATCCGGCTGACCCAGCGCCTGGTCGCGGCGCTGTCGGCGCCGACCGCGGAGGGCAAGCTCTACGAGGTCGACATGCGGCTCAGGCCATCCGGCCGCGCCGGCCCGCTAGCCACCCATCTCGACGGCTTCGCCGCCTACCAGAGCGAGGAGGCGTGGACCTGGGAGCACATGGCGCTGACCAGGGCGCGTGTCATCAGCGGCCCGGAAGCATTCGCCCGCCGCATCGATACTGTCATCGCGCGCATCCTCGCGACGCCGCGCGACGAGGCGAAACTCAAGGCCGACATCGTCGACATGCGCGAGCGCATCCAGCGCGAGAAGGGCAGCAAGGATCCCTGGGACATCAAGCTGGTGCGCGGCGGCCTCGTCGACGTCGAGTTCATCGCCCAGTACCTGCAACTCGCGCACGGGCCGGAAAATCCCGAGATCCTGTCGCAGAACACGGCGACCGCGCTCGCCGCCTGCCGCAAGGTCGGCTTCCTGTCGGGCGCCGACGCCGGGATACTGGAGCCCGCCTGCGAGCTCTACCACGCGTTGACCCAGGTGCTCAGGCTCTGCCTCGACGGGCCGTTCGACCCGAAGGCGGCCCCGCGCGGTCTCGACCACCTGCTCTGCCAGGTCGCCGACCTGCCCGACCTTAACCGCGTCGAGGCACACCTCAGGGACACGCAGACGCGCGTGCTGGCGGTGTTCGGGCGGCTGCTGCGCTAGGGAGACAGTCGGACCGCGCGGTGGATGATGTCTCCCTCCGGGGCCACGGAGGTCGATGCGGCGGCAGCCGCCGCCATCACCACCTCAGGCCGGACGGTCCGTTCGTCCGCCACGGCGACCAGCGCTGGGGGCAGCCCAATCGAGTTGCGCTCCTGCAGGATGCGTTGGCAGAAGGCGTCCCACGTGCCGCCCTCCTTGCCGTTGTCCAGGAGCAGCGTCGGGCATTTCTTGCCGGTCCAGGAGCGATGCGTCCGGACCGCCTGGATTCCCCAGCCGAAGTCGTGCAGCAGCGCCGCTACCAGGCGCGCCGCGCGCAGATTGGCAGCCTGCTGGTCGATCCCCTGGTGCATGCAGATCTCGATGGCGATGCTCTGGCCGTTGGCCGAGCCGGCGTGGATCGCCTTCTCGTTCAGCGGAAGGTGCTTGATCACCTCCTTGTCGTCCACCGTGTAGTGCCACGACACCCAGTTCTTGTTTCCGTTGAGCATGTAGTAGCCGGTCTGGGTCACGAACTTCGCATGTGCGGCGGCATTGGCTCCGGCGCCGGTGTTGGACGTATTGTGGACGGTGATCGATGTCGGTGTGATGGCACTGCCGGGGCGATTGGGCCGGCCGGCGGGGATCATCACTTCACGCAGATTGAGCAGCCTGCCGAATTCCTGGCGATTCATGGTGTCCTCCCTCGGATGATCGGCCCGCTGGCACGGGCACGTCGCGAAGGGAGCGTAGCAAGACTATCGCTTAAGTAGAATAGAAAACGATATGCAATCTAATGGGGTGTTGCGCGGGCCACGCCTGCTGCCGCCGGCGCGCTCTCCAGAGGCGACCGCTCACGCCGCCGCGCCGGCTCCCGAGCTGAGTTCGCCGGCGTAGAACGGCGCCACTTCTTCGGGCGCCGGTCGAACCGGCTGCGGCTCCTTCGGCAGGCGCACGGTGACGATGGTGCCCTTGCCCTCGGTCGAGCGGATGCGCAGCGCACCGCCGTGCAGTTCGACCAGCGACCGGGCGATGGCCAGACCCAGACCCGATCCCTTGTGCGACTTGGTCAATAGGTTCTCGACCTGCACGAAGGGCTGGCCGAGCTTGCGCACCTCGTGCTTCGGGATGCCGATGCCGGTGTCCTCGATCGAGATGGTGATGCCGCCCGACACCCCGCGCGCCCTCACCTTGATGGTGCCGTCGGCCTCGGTGAACTTCACCGCGTTGGCGAGCAGGTTGAGCAGGATCTGCTTCAGCGCCCGCCGGTCGCCCCTCAGGCCGAGATCCTCGCCGATGTCGATGGAGGTCGTGATGTTCTTGTCCTCGGCCCTCAGCGACATCAGCCTGAGACAGTCGTTGGCGATCTCGCCGAGATCGACGTCCTCCACCTCGAGCCTGTAGCGGCCCGCCTCGATCTTCGACATGTCGAGGATGTCGTTGATGACATCGAGCAGGAACTGCCCGCTCATCCGGATGTCCCGGCAATACTCGACGTATTTCTCCGAGCCGAGCGGGCCGCAGGTCCCGGTCTCCATCAGCTCGGAGAAGCCGATCACCGCGTTGAGCGGCGTCCTGAGCTCGTGGCTCATATTGGCCAGGAACTCCGACTTCGCCTTGTTGGCCATCTCGGCCCGGGTCTTCTCCTTGGCGTAGCGCTCGGCGAGGTCGACGAGCTGCTGGGCCTGCAGTTCCAGCGTCTGCCGGGAGCGGCGGAGGTCGGCGACGGTGCCCAGCAGCGCCCGCTCGCTCTCCATGAGCTTCTCCTCGTGCTGCTTCAGCGCGGTGATGTCGGTGCCGACACTGACGAACCCGCCATCCTTGGTGCGCCGTTCGCTGATCTGCAGCCAGCGTCCGTCCTCGATCTGCGCCTCGTAGAGCCGACCGACGCCGTTCGTGGTGCCGCGCTTTTCATCGATGCGCACGATCGGCTGGCGGCTGTGCTGCATCACTGCCTCGTAGGCCGTTCCCGACCGCACCATGGAATCCGGCAGCCGGTGCAGCTCCTGGTACTTCGAATTGCACATCACCAGCCGGTTCTCTGCATCCCACAGCACGAACGCTTCCGACGTGGTCTCGATCGCGTCGCGCAGCCTGAGATCAGCGGTCGCGCTGCGCTCGGCAAGCTCCTTCTGCTCGGTGACGTCGACGGCGATGCCGACCAGGTGCCGCTCGTCGGTGCGCGCGTCGACCGAGATCTCGGCCCGCGCCCGCATCCAGATCCACGACCCGTCCACATGGCGGGCCCGGAAGGTGAGGTCGACATGGCCCGCCGGCTGCTCGGCCAGCGTGTTGGCGAGCCCGAACAGGTCGATGTCGTCGGGGTGCAGCAGCGCCGACATCTCGCCGATCGACAGGGCCCGGTCTCCGCCCTCATGCCCGAGCATCTCGAGCATCGACCCGGACCAGAAGATCCGCCCCCGCGCCACGTCCCAGTCCCACAGCCCGCAGCGGCCCCGGCTGAGCGCCCGCTGCAGCCGGTCCTGCACGCCCTTGTGCGTCTCCTCCATCGTCCGGATTTGCGTGGTCTGCCAGTGGAAGCCGAGACCGATCAGCAGCAGCACGAGGCCGGTGGTGAGGA
>JAEYRQ010000228.1 GCA_023435545.1 Pseudomonadota bacterium
GGGAGACAGGGCTGCCGGTCGTGCACCGTGTCGGCATCGTCGCCGACACCGTGCGCCCGCCCGTCGCGAGCACCGACCCGGGTCGTGCGCTGGCATCCGCCGTGTTTGTGCAGGAGGCCGCGCCTGAGCGGCTGGCGCTGAAGCGTGACCTGCTGCGCACCGTCGAGGCGCACCTGCCGCCCGATGTCGTCATCGCATCCAGCACGTCTGGCCTGTCGGCCTCCGACATCCAGGCGGAGATGGCGCATCCGGGCCGTCTCGTGGTCGGGCACCCGTTCAACCCTCCCTACCTGATGCCGGTCGTCGAGGTCGGGGGAGGGCGGCTCTCCGTACCCGCGGCGATCGATACGGCGGCAGCGCTCTACGCCAGCCTCGGCAAGACGGTGCTGCGCCTCCACAAGGAGGCGCCGGGCCACATCATCAATCGCCTGCAGGCGGCGCTCTGGCGCGAGGCGGTGCACCTGGCGGTCGAGGGCTATGCGTCGGTCGGCGATATCGAGAAGGCTGTGACCGAGGGCCTCGGCCCACGCTGGAGCGTCTGCGGACCCACCACGATCTTCCATCTCGCCGGCGGCGAGGGCGGCATGGCCAAGTTCCTGAAGGACCTCGGCCCCGAGTTCGAGCGCTGGTGGGACGACCTGGGCAATCCCAGGCTCGACGAGCGGGCGGCGGCGATCCTCACCGAGGGCATCGCCGAGGCGACCGATCACAGGCCCGTCGCAGAGGTCGCGGCTCGCCGCGACCATCTGGTTGCGGAGCGGATCGCCGCCTGGCGGACGGATGACGACTGAACAGACAATCAGGACCGAACGGAGGAAGTCTCGATGAACCTGAAGAGCCTTGCACGCGCCGCGACAGCGGCCTTGATGTTCACCGGCGCGGCACAGGCCGCCGAGTACCGGATCGGACTGATCACGCCGCCACCGCACCAGTGGACCAAGACCGCGACCGCGATGGCCGAGGACATCAAGGTGAAGACGGATGGCCGCGTCGAGATCCTGGTGTTCCCCAGCGGCCAGCTCGGCAACGAGGGCCAGATGCTGCAGCAGCTCCAGACCGGGGCGCTCGACTTCGCCTTCCTGACGCTGGGCGAGTTCTCCAACCGCAATCCGAACTTCGGCATCTTCCTGGCGCCCTACATCGTCGAGGACGTCGCCGGCGCCCGCGAACTGCTCAAGGGCGAGACGGCGCAGAAGGTGCTGGCAGAAGTGCAGGACCTCGGCCTGGTCGGTTTCGGCTACGGCATGGCCGGAATGCGCCAGATCGTCACGGGCGGCAAGGTCGAATCCGTCGACGATCTCAAGGGCAAGAAGATCCGCACGATCCCGCTTGCTCCGGAGCTGGACTTCTGGACCAAGGTCGGCGCGGTGCCGACGCCGATGCCGCTGCCCGCACTCTATGACGCCTTCGCCAACAAGCAGGTCGACGGCATGCAGATCGACTTCGAGGGCACCTGGAACACCAAGTACTTCGACCATGCCGGCACGATCATCGAGTCCAACCATATGATGTTCCCGATGGTGGCCGTGGCCTCGGCCCGCAAATGGGCGACGATCAGCGACGACGACAAGGCGGTTATCACCGAGGCGATGCAGTCCTATCTCGACGAACTGGTGGGCGCCTACGAGGCGATCGATGC
Source organism: Pseudomonadota bacterium (assembly GCA_023435545.1). Taxonomy (GTDB): domain Bacteria; phylum Pseudomonadota; class Alphaproteobacteria; order Rhizobiales; family Tepidamorphaceae; genus Tepidamorphus. The sequence goes on from JAEYRQ010000228.1 coordinate 1,640, forward strand.
CACCAATCTGGCGAACCTGAAGACCACCAGCGTTCCGGTGATCACCGTCGACCGCGCGTTCTTCGGCCCGGCCATCGATGCATGGTACGAGGAGTGGCGCACGAAGGCGCCTCTGCTGGGCGAACTCGAAGCCGAGGCCGCCAAGCTGCAGTAGGACGCTGATCCCGTTCTCCGTCGTCGGGGACGGCTGAAGGGCCGGTGGGGAGCCGGTAGGTTGTGCACGCAAGCCGTGGATGGCTGGGTCAAGCCCGGCCATGACGGTGGTGGGGGTTGATTTGACGCCGCACAATCGTCTCCCCGCCATGCCCGGCTAGACCCGGGCATTCGCGAGCCGGTCCCAAGGGCGGCGCCGGACGCAAACGAGGGAGTCCTGCATGCCGGTCAATATCCGCGAACTGCGCTATGTCCGGATCGCCACGGCCGATGTAGCGGCCGCGTCGGAGTTCGCGACGTCGATCCTCGGTCTCCAGGCCGCCGGCGCGACCGAGGGGCGGGCCTGGTTCCGCTCCGATCTTCGCGCCTACAGCCTGTGCTTCTCCGCCGTTGACGGTGTGGATGCGATCGGACTGACCGTCGGCTCATCGGGCGATCTCGACGCGGCGGAAGCGGCGCTCACCGACGCCGGTATCGAGAGCAGCCGCGGCAGCGCGGAAGAGTGCGCCGCGCGGCAGGTGAAGGCATTCGTCGCCTGTCGGGCCCCGAACGGGCTCGTCGTCGAACTGGTGCTCCGCCCGATGACCAGCGGCTGGCGATATCACGGCCCGCGCGACGCTGGCATTACCGGCCTGCTCGGCGTCTCGCTGCGCAGCCGCGATTCCGCCCGCGACGAGGCGTTCTGGACGGGCGTCCTCGGCGCCCGCGTGTCGGACTGGGTTGGCGATGCGGCCTATCTGCGCCTCGACGGCGCGCACCACCGCGTCGCCCTCCATCCCTCCTCGTCCGACGGCCTGATGGGCGTCGGCTTCGAGGTGGAGGGGATCGATCAGCTTATGCAGAACTTCTACGCGCTTCAGGCAGCCCAACTCCCGATCGTGCACGGGCCCGGCAAGCAGCCGACGTCCGGCCAGACTTTCGTCGTGACGCGCGGGCCGGAGGAGAAGCTATTCATCTACGCCACTGGTATGGAACGCGGCGAGGCCGTGAACCGCCCGGCGCGCCAGTTCCCCCATGCACCAAGGTCCTTTTGTGCATGGGGCTCGGACACCCGCGTGCCGGAGTTCGGTGGCGACATCGCGGGTTGAAGTTTCCGAAAATATCGATATTTTTGCGATAGTAGATATTCATATTGCCAGGGAGGGACCGATGATCGAATTGCGAGACGTGGTCTACTGCCGGCTCGGCACGCGCGACCTCGAGGGCGCCGAGTGGTTCGCGACGCATATCCTCGGCTTGGAGGTCTCGGAGAGGCGCAAGGGTGCGGGCCACTTCAAGTGCGACAGCCGCGACCTCACGCTGTGCTATTTCGTCGGCGATCCTGCCGACGAGGCTAAGGCGTTCGAG
>JAEYRQ010000230.1 GCA_023435545.1 Pseudomonadota bacterium
TCCATGAAGCGATCGGCGACCAGCTCACCTGCGTGTTCGTCGACCACGGCCTGTTGCGGCTTGATGAGGCCAAGACCGTCGTCGACCTGTTCAGGGGCCACTACAACATCCCGCTGGTTCACGTTGACGCCTCGAAGCAATTCCTCGGCGAGCTCGAAGGCGTCACCGACCCCGAAGTGAAGCGCAAGACCATCGGCCGCCTGTTCATCGACGTGTTCGATGCCGAGGCGAAGAAGATCGGCGGCGCGGAGTTTCTCGCGCAGGGCACGCTCTACCCCGACGTGATTGAGAGCGTCTCCTTCACCGGCGGCCCGTCGGTGACGATCAAGTCGCACCACAATGTCGGCGGCTTGCCCGAGCGCATGAACATGAAGCTGGTCGAGCCGCTGCGCGAGCTCTTCAAGGACGAGGTGCGCGCACTCGGCCGCGAACTCGGCCTGCCGGAGGCCTTCGTCGGCCGCCATCCCTTCCCCGGCCCCGGCCTCGCCATCCGCTGCCCCGGCGCGAACAGCCGCGACAAGCTGGAGATCCTCCGTAAGGCCGACGCGATCTATCTCGACGAGATCCGCAAGGCGGGCCTCTATGACGCGATCTGGCAGGCCTTCGCCGTGCTCCTGCCCGTCCAGACCGTCGGCGTCATGGGCGACGGCCGCACCTACGACTTCGTCCTGGCGCTCCGGGCCGTCACCTCGGTCGACGGCATGACGGCGGACTTCTACCCCTTCGACATGACCTTCCTCGGCCGCGCGGCCACCCGCATCATCAACGAGGTGAAGGGCGTCAACCGTGTCGTCTACGACGTGACCTCGAAGCCGCCGGGGACCATCGAGTGGGAGTGACGGATAAGAATGCTACAATAGCGTAGTGTCGCGTGTATTTCTCGCTACCGATTGATTGCTATTCTTGCCCGTCTTCACTCCCAGTCATCTGGACTACTCCGTCTGCCCCGCAGGACTGAGCTGGACCAGGTCGAAAGCTCGGGATTCCTCGAAGCGGTCTCGCGCCGAAGAGAAAGTCGAGGTCGACGAAAGCCTGGGTTTAAAGCTGCGCCAGATCCGCCAGAAGCTTTCGTTGTCTCAGCGCGAACTGGCACGCCGCTCCGGCATTACGCACACTACGATTTCCTTGATAGAGAGCGGTCGCATTAGCCCGTCGTTGAGTTCTCTTAAGAAGATACTCGACGCGATGGACATGACCCTGTCCGAGTTTTTTGCGGACAATCTCCAGATGAGTACGCGGAAGGCGTTCTTCCGTGCCGAGAATCTTACGCTGGTGGCTCAGGGTAAAGGTCTCGACGTTTTTCAGGTCGGTGAGGCGATCAAGGCCGACATGCTTCAGATGCTGATCGGGCGATACAGACCTGGCGCCGATACCGGTGAGGAAATGCTGCGGCACGACGGCGAGGAAATCGGCGTTATCGCTGCGGGAAAATTCGAAGTAACCGTCGGGGATACCACCATCATTCTGGACACCGGTGATGCGTTCTATTTTGACAGCACGATTCCGCACCGGTTCAGAAACGTCTCTGACGTCGACGGTGTCATCATCCGCGCAGGTACGGTGCCTAGCATCTAAGGCGAAGTCCGCTCACCCGCATTTTCCGCGTCATAGGCGAGGAACACGCCGCCCCTCATGGCACATGTCGCACAGGTGCTGGTGCCGACGCCCGCGAAATGCTGGAAGGTTGGCGCAGAGACGACAACGAGGTCAGCCTCACAGCGCCATTGGCAAAAAGCCGTCGACATCGCTCATGACTTCAGCTTTCGCCGCGGCGCGCGCCTGATCACGCGTGAAGGCACCGTCCCCCCGTCGAACAACTTGGGGCAGCGGTCGAGTTCCCTCGCCGATGGCCCAATGGCCTATCGGGCCAGTCAATGCCATCAGCACATGCGAGTGGATTGTGGCCAATGACAGCGAACAGCGCTGGGTGACGCTGTCCTCATTGGCCGGCAAGCTGACTGGTTCTTGCCGCACCTCCGTTGTGGCGCGCAGATCGTCGGCCGATCTTCTTGCGCAACCATAGAACGCAAGATTGGCACCTCGGCGGCAATCTCTGCGCCGCATCGCGCAAGAACCTTCTCTAGGCTTCGAATGTCGACATCGACGGGGCGCACGCGGCGCGCGCGAACTCAGGCGGGTGAGGTGCACAGTGGTCGATTCCGATCGTACAGGTGTTCATAGCCGGCCATCCTCCGGACCCGGCGACCGGAAGGCTTCCTTCGGCGACCGATCGCATGGCGGAGTTCCTGGAGCAAACCGAAGTCGCGACCGTATCGGGCTCGATGTCTTTGGCATTGGCGAACACCGTCGCGTCGAACTTCTCGACTCGCGCCCGCGGTCATTCTTGCCGCCGCGGCGGCCCGTGCCAACGACATCTTATTGGAGAGTAGAATCATGAAAGTCGTAATGATTCTGACATCGCATGACCAACTCGGCGACACTGGCCGCAAGACCGGTTTCTGGCTCGAAGAGCTGGCCGCGCCTTATTATGTGTTCAAGGAAGCTGGCTACGAGATCACGCTCGCGTCGCCCGACGGCGGCCAGCCGCCGCTTGATCCCAAGAGCAACGAGCCCGACTTCCAGACCGAGGACACGCGCCGCTTCGAGGCCGACGCTGAGGCGCGACAAGCGCTGGCGAATACCGTGAAGCTGGCCGACATTTCCCAAGGCGATTTTGATACGGTCTTTTATCCAGGCGGCCACGGCCCGATGTGGGATCTCGCCGAAAGCCCGGTCTCGGCGGCGCTGATCGAAAGCTTCCTTGCTGCGAACAAGCCGGTCGCGCTGGTGTGCCACGCGCCGGGCGTGCTCCGTCATGTCAAGACGCCGAACGGCCGTCCGCTCGTCGAAGGAAAGAAGGTCACCGGCTTCACCAACAGCGAGGAGGCCGCCGTCGGCCTGACGGACGTCGTGCCGTTCCTCGTCGAGGACGAGTTGCAGGCCAAGGGGGGCATCTACTCGAAGGGTCCTGACTGGGGTCCGTACTTCGTACAGGACGGCCTGCTGATCACCGGCCAGAACCCGGCTTCGTCCGCCGGCGCCGCCCGTCGCCTGGTCGAGGAACTCGCAGCGACGGCATGCGCCTAGGTGGTCTTCGTCCGTGACACGGTTACCGACGAGCAGGCGCTCGATCGCTGCCGGGAGCGTACGATGGCCGCGTGCGACGCCTCTCCGCTGGAACCGCTCGCCTTCTACGGTCCTCACGAGGTGCTTGAGGGCGAGCCGGTCGACGGGGTCGCGATCTTGCGCTTCCCCGCGATGGAGAAAGAGCATGAGGGTATTCATCGTAGGCATCGGCGGCGGCGTCGGCCGCCGTATCGGGGAGCAACTCGCCGCGGCGGGCGACGAACCCACCGGTCTTGTGCGTCAGCAGCGCCAGGTCGAGGCGCTGGCGGCCCTCGGCGTCAAGGCGAAGTTCGGCGACCTCGTCGCGATGTCGGTCGATGAGCTCGCCGACGCGGTGCGTGGCGCCGACGCATTCGTCTTCAGCGCCGGCGCCGGCGGCAAGGACGGCGACGATGCGACGACCCGCATCGATGGCGATGGACCGGGTAAGCTCGCAGAGGCGGCAGCGCTCGCCGGCGTGCGACGGTTCATACTCGTCTCCGTCTTCCCCGAAGCTTGGCGCGAGCGGCGCATGGACGCTTCGTTCGAGCACTACATGGTTCAAAAGAAGCGGGCGGAAATCGCGCTCGTTCAGACGGATCTCGACTGGCTGATTGTGCGTCCCTCTGCGCTTCTCAACGATCCGGGGACGGGTCGGGTCGATCTTGGTCTCGCCAAGGTCCACCAGGAGATCACGCGCGACGACGTCGCAACCACGGTCATCGCGCTGCTCAAATCGCCCGACCTGAGCCGCCTGATCCTGGAGGTGACGGGCGGCGACGTACCCATCGCCGAGGCGGTAGCGGCTGTCCGAGAAGCCACTGCGCCGACCGGCAACGAGCAAGCGTGACATGTCGATGCGCGCTCGCTCCCGTCGACGGTGATCGCGATGCTGGCAGGAACGGCGGAGATCGCCGCTATGGCGGCACCGGTTCACGCGACGGCAGCGCCTGTATCGCCGAACGCAGAGGAGCCAGGCATGGCCACGATCCACTACCGCAAGCAGCAGGTCGGCGAAGTTGAGGTGTTCTATCGCGAGGCCGGACCGGCCGACGCCCCGATTGTCTTGCTGCTGCACGGGTTCCCGACGGCCAGCCACATGTTCCGTGACCTGATCCCGCTTCTGGCCGATCGCTATCGGCTTATCGCGCCCGACCTGCCAGGCTTCGGCCAGACCAAGGCACCGCCGCGCGGGACGTTCGACTACACCTTCGACCGGCTCGCCGACGTGATCGAAGGCTTCACAGCGGTCCTGTCGCTCGATCGCTACGCGCTTTACACCTTCGACTATGGCGCACCGGTGGGTCTGCGCCTGGCGATGCGTCACCCTGAACGTGTTTCGGCGATCATCAGCCAGAACGGCAACGCCTACATCGATGGTTTCAGCGACCAGTGGGGACCGTGGGAGGCGTATTGGCGCGATGCCAGCGACGCGAACCGGGAAGCCTGCCGACCATCGCTGTCACCCGATACGATCAGGAACTGGCAATACGGGACCGGGGCCGATCCGGACCTTCTTTCTCCCGACGGATACGAACTCGACATCGCCTATATGGCGCGGGCCGGGGCGGAGGACATCCAGCTCGACCTGATCCGCGACTACCGCACCAACGTGGCACTCTATCCGGACTTCCAGGCGTATTTCCGCGCGCATCGTCCGCCGCTGCTGGCCACCTGGGGACGTCACGATCCGGCGTTCATTCCCGCTGGTGCTGAAGCCTACAAACGTGACCTTCCGGACGCCGAGGTGCATCTGCTGGATGCGGGACACTTTGCATTGGAGACGCACGCGGGAGAGATCGCGGCGCTCGTGCGCGACTTTCTCGGTCGGGTTCTGCCGGCGGAAACCTGGGGTGGCGACCGGACGGCTTCCTTCGGCCACCAATCGCATGGCGGTCTTCCCTGAAGCTGCCTCTCCCAATCGAAACGTCGGGTTCGCCAGAAAGGTACAAGATGCAACATACCATGAGGGCCGCCGTGCTGACCAAGTTCGGGGGGAGTGATGCGTTCGAGATGAGAGATGTCCCCGTACCTTCGGTTGGATCTCGGGACGTGCGTGTCCGGATTCATGCGACAGCCGTGAATCCGCTAGACTACCAGATCAGGCGAGGCGACTATGCCGACTACGTTCCGCTCCCTGCGATCACGGGCCATGACATCTCCGGCGTCATCGAAGAAGTCGGAGACGGCGTGAGCGAGTTTGCGGTCGGAGACGAGGTCTACTACACGCCTCGCATCTTCGGCCCGCAAGGCTCCTACGCCGAGCAGCACGTCGCCAACGTCGATCTAGTTGCACGGAAGCCGAAGAACCTCAGCCATCAGGAAGCTGCAAGCGTTACTCTGGTCGGTGGGACCGTTTGGGAAGCCTTCGAAACGCGGGCGCAGCTGCGAGCGGGAGAGACGATCCTGATTCATGGGGGCGCAGGAGGGGTGGGCACCATCGCGATTCAGGTTGCCAAGGCAATGGGGGCCCAGGTCTTCA
>JAEYRQ010000339.1 GCA_023435545.1 Pseudomonadota bacterium
GGAAGACACAGGTGATCATCCATCCGAAAAGGGCTGGCGGCCGGCCCGGTCGCCAGAGGCGCGCCATCGCTCCGCCAGCGGATCGTGGACTGCCCACCGATGCGCTTCAACCACAAATGTTGCAAAAATGAGACTAACGGGGAAACCGGTGGACAATTCCGCCGTCAGCGCCCGCCTCGGATCACCTGAATGTCCAGATCCCTGATCTTCTTGCGCAAGGTGTTGCGGTTCAGTCCGAGGAGCTCCGCCGCGCGGATCTGGTTGCCCCGCGTGGCCGCCAGCGCCGCACCGATCAGCGGTTCCTCGATCTCGCGCAGGATGCGGTGATACAGGCCCGGTGGCGGCAGGCGCTCACCGAACACTTTGAAGTAGTCGGTCAGGTGCCGCTCGACGGAGCCGCCCAGCGATTCTTCCTGCGACTCGGCGTCCATCGCCGGTGCCGGTAGCGATTCGGACAACTCGGCCTCGACGATGCCCTCGGAGATGACCTCCTGCGGATAGAGCGCCGCGAGGCGCCGCACCAGGTTCTCCAGTTCGCGGACATTTCCCGGCCAGCGATGCCGCCGCAGACGGTCGAGCGCGGCCTGCTCGATCTGCTTGCGCGGCAGCCCCTCCTTCTCGGCCTGGGAGAAGAAGTGGCGCACCAGGTCCGGAATGTCCTCCGCCCGCTCCCTGAGGGGCGGCAGCCTGATCGGGACGACGTTCAGGCGGTAGAACAGATCCTCGCGGAACAGGCCCTGGTTGATCAGCAGCCGCAGGTCCTTGTTCGTCGCGGCGATGATTCGCACGTTGGTGCGTATCGGCGTGCGGCCGCCGACCGTCGTGTATTCGCCCTGCTGCAGAACGCGCAGTAGGCGTGTCTGCGCCTCCATCGGCATGTCGCCGATCTCGTCGAGGAACAGCGTGCCGCCCTCGGCCTGCTCGAAGCGGCCCGTGTTGCGGGTCTGGGCGCCGGTGAAGGCACCCTTCTCGTGGCCGAACAGCTCGGATTCGATCAGGTCCCGCGGGATCGCCGCCATGTTGATCGCGACGAATGGTCCCTTCGACCGCTTGCCGTAGTCGTGCAGCGCTCGCGCGACCAGTTCCTTGCCGGTCCCGGATTCGCCGGCGATCATCACCGTCAGGTCGGTCTGCATCAGCCGGGCGAGCATCCGGTAGATGTCCTGCATCGCCGAGGAGCGGCCGACCAGCGGGATGTTGTCCCCCTCCTCCTCGACCACCAGCGATGCCTTCGGCTTCGGTTCGGCCAGCGCCCGGCCGACGATCGTGACCAGTTCATTCAGATCGAACGGCTTGGGCAGGTATTCGTAGGCTCCCCGTTCCGACGCCTTCACCGCGGTCAGGAACGTGTTCTGCGCGCTCATCACGATGATGGGCATGTCCGGCCTGAGCTTCTTGATCCGCGGCAGCAGGTCGAATGCATTCTCGTCGGGCATAACCACATCGGTAATGACGAGGTCGCCGTCGCCCTGCGCAACCCATCGCCACAGCGTCGCCGCGTTGCCGGTGACGCGCACATCGTAGCCCACGCGCGACAGCGCCTGATTCAGCACCGTTCGTATCGCCGCATCGTCGTCGGCAACCAGAATGCTCCCGGTGGGCATAGGCGGTCAGTCCTCGCTTGCGCGCGCCGGCATGTCGCGGCCGCGCGTGTAGATCGGCATCAGGATCCGGAACGTGGTTCGGCGCGGCTGCGACTCGCATTCGATGACGCCACCATGGTCGCCGACGATCTTGGCGACCAGCGCCAGTCCCAGCCCCGATCCGGACATCTTGGTGGTGACGAACGGATCGAACAGGTGCGGCATCAGGTCCTCCGCGACGCCCGACCCGTTGTCGCGAACGCAGAATTCGAGCGGAAGCGACACGCGCTCGGCATTTCCGGGAACGGACAGGCGGACGCCGGGCCGGAACGCCGTGGTGAGCACGATCTCTCCGTCGCTCGCCGAGGGCCCGATCGCCTCGGCCGCGTTCTTGATCAGGTTCAGGAAAACCTGCACGAGCTGGTCCCGGTTGGCGAGAACCGGCGGCAGCGAGGGATCGTACTCTTCCGTGAAGCGGATATGACGGGCGAAGCCATTCAGGGCGATCTGCTTCACCCGGTCGAGCACGGCGTGGATGTTGACCGGCTCGCGGTCTATCGGCCGCTGGTCGGCGAACACCTCCATGCGGTCGACCAGCTTGACGATACGGTCGGTCTCCTCGCGGATCAGGCGAGCGAGCGCGCGGTCGCCCTCCTCTGCCGTCGTCTCCAGCAGTTGCGCGGCGCCGCGGATGCCCGACAGCGGGTTCTTGATCTCGTGGGCCAGCATGCTGGCCAGCCCCGTCACGCTGCGCACCGCGGCCCGGTGCGTGAGCTGCCGGTCGAACTTCTCCGCGATGGTGCGCTCGTGGACCATGACCACGACATGGCCCGGCTCCTCGGGTACGGGCGAGACGTAGATGTCCACGAGCCGCTCGCCGCCCGTCCGCGGCGTTCCGATCGCCACGCGGTACTCGCTGACCGGCGCATTGCGCTCGCGCACCTGCCCGATCAGATCGAACAGGGGGCTCCCGAACGGCACCAGTTCGGCCAGCGTGAAGCGCTTGAGCACCGACAGGCTGGCCTGGAAGAAGACCTCTCCGGCCGCATTGGCGGCCACGATCCGGTCACGCGCGTCGAGCGCGACGATCGGATGCGGCAGCGCGTTGAAGACCAGTTCCGGCTCCGGCATGTAGCTGTTCCCGGCCGCGAGGGACTCGATGATTTCCGCCATCATTACGCAGCGTCCTTGAGATCGATCTCCGCAAACACCTCGGAGATCGCTGACAAGACGGTCCTCGGATCGTCCTCCGTCATCAGCCGTCGGCGCAGGGCGGGAGCAACCGAATGCCCCGCCGCATGGTCGAGATACCAGCCGATGTGCTTGCGAGCCGCACGCACGCCGACATGCTCGCCGTAGTGGGCCAGCATCGCCTCGTAATGGCCGGCGACGAGCGCTGCCATGTCGCCCGGCACCGGCAGCGGGTCGCGACCGGAGAGAGCCCGGTCGATCTGCCCGACGATCCATGGCTGGCCGCAGGCACCCCGCCCGATCATCACGGCGTCGGCGCCTGAGTCCGCCAGCGCCGTTCGCGCCGTCTCCAGATCGACGACGTCACCGTTGACGATCAGCGGCAGCGATGTCGCCTCACGCACCGCCCGCACGGCCCGCCAGTCGGCGGCGCCCTTGTAGAAGTCGCAGCGCGTGCGGCCGTGAACGGTGATCAGCGCAACGCCGAGCGACTCCGCCCTATGGGCGAGTTCCGGCGCGTTGATCGAGCTGCGGTCCCAGCCGAGGCGCATCTTCAGCGTCACCGGGACGGTGGACGCCGCGACAGTCGCCTCGATCAGTCCGCAGGCATGATCGAGGTCGCGCATCAGCGCCGATCCCGACCATCCGTTCGTCACCCGTCGGGCCGGGCAGCCCATGTTGATGTCGATGATATCGGCGCCCGCGTCGATCGCCCGTCGCGCGCCCTCGGCCATCCAGCCGGGCTCGCGGCCGGCGATCTGGATCACATGGGGCGCAATGCCGCGCCCTTCGGTGCGCAATACCGTCTCCGGATGCGCTTCCGCCAGCGCCTCGCAGGCCGCCATCTCAGACACGACGAGCCCTGCGCCGAAACGGTGGGCTAGACGCCGGAAGGGCGCATCCGTTATTCCCGACATGGGCGCGAGCACGGCGCGGCCGCCCGCGGCGAGGGCCGCGACCGCAGCCTGTCCGCGCGCCTGAGAGGGCGCGGCGTTGCTCAATTCATGTGCGATAGTCATTGTGCCCACATATTAGACATGCCGTTGTGCAGCGCAACCAAAACCTCGGATGACGACGGCGATGGTGAACACTCACACGGCTGATGGAAAAAATGTTGGAAAAATAAGTGATTGAAGAAAATTCCTCGAGAATGGCTATAGCTGTTATTGTGGCAGGTGGCCTGGGTGTGCGGGCCGGTACGTCGCCTGCCGATCCGCCGAAACAGTATCGGCGGATCGGAGCGGACACTGTTCTTGCCCGCGCGGTAGCTCCATTCCTCTCGAACCCGCGTATCGCAGCCGTGCAAGTGGTCATACGCGAGGGCCACGACGAGGTCTATGCGGCTTCCGTCGCACCGCATGCGAGGCTTCTGCCCCCCGTCAACGGCGGTGAGCGGCGGCAGGACTCGGTCCGGGCGGGACTGGAGGCCGTCGCCACGCTGGAGCCCGAAGAGGTGTTGGTCCACGACGCCGCCCGCCCGTTCGTCGGATCCGCCCTGATCGACAGGGTCTTGCAGGCGCTGGAGCAGCATCCAGGCGCGATCCCCGTCGTCCCCGTCGCCGACACCGTCAAGCGCGTTTCGGCCGATGGACTGGTCGAGGCGACGGTCGAGCGTGCCGACCTACGCGCCGCGCAGACGCCTCAGGGTTTCCGGTATGACGCGATCCGGGCAGCCCATGCCCGCGCCGCCGTCTCCGGCCTCGACTTCACCGACGATGCTGCCATCGCCGAATGGGCCGGGATCGATGTAGCCTGCGTGCCGGGCGACCCTGCGAACCGCAAGCTGACCACTTGGGGGGATTTCGATCTGGCGGAGGCGATGGTGGAGCGTCTTGGGACGTTCGAGTACCGGACCGGGTCCGGCTTCGACGTGCACCGCTTCGGCGATGGCGACCACGTCGTGCTCTGCAGCGTACGTATCCCGCACAGCCACGGCCTGCTCGGCCATTCCGACGCCGATGTCGGCCTGCACGCGCTGACAGACGCATTGCTCGGCGCCATCGCCGACGGCGACATCGGCAGCCACTTTCCGCCTTCCGAACCGAGGTGGCGTGGTGCGGATTCAGCGCAATTCCTCCGCCATGCGGCAGAGTTGGTCGCAGGGCGCGGCGGCGCTATTGTCCATGCCGACGTCACCTTGATGTGCGAGACTCCCAAGATCGGGCCCCACCGCGACGCGATGCGTGCCCGCATCGCCGAGATCCTCGGCATCGGGATCGGCCGTGTGGCGGTGAAGGCGACGACCAGCGAGGGCCTCGGCTTCACCGGCCGCCGCGAGGGCATCGCCGCACAGGCAACCGCGACCGTTCGCCTTCCGGAGTCCGGTCAATGACGCCGGACACAAATCTCCTCGACCGGGCGGCCCGCCTGCTGGAGGCGTGCCGTTCGGCCGGGGTGATGCTGGCCACGGCGGAATCCTGCACCGGCGGCCTCATCGCAGCCTGCCTGACCGAGATCCCCGGCTCGTCGGACGTGGTCGAGCGCGGCTTCGTCACCTACTCCAACGCCGCAAAGCAGGAACTGCTGGGCGTCCCGGCGACGCTGCTCGAGGCGCACGGTGCCGTCAGCGGCCCGGTCGCCCGCGCCATGGCGGAAGGCGCGATCAGAGCCTCGCACGCCGACATCGCCGTCTCGGTCACCGGTGTCGCCGGCCCCGGCGGCGGCTCGGCCGACAAGCCGGTCGGGCTCGTGCATTTTGGCTGCGCCCGCGGCAACGGCCTGACG
>JAEYRQ010000412.1 GCA_023435545.1 Pseudomonadota bacterium
GGCTCAGGCCGGACATCTGGATGGACTTCAAGACCCGCTTTCGCATCCCGCAGATCATTGAGTGGTACGCGGCAACAGAGGGCAACGTCACGCTGTTCAATCTGGACGGTAAGCCAGGCGCTGTAGGCCGGATCCCGAAATGGCTCGAGAAGCGGTTCATGACCAAGCTCGTCCGCTTCGACGTGGAGGCGGAGAAGGTGGTGCGCGGGCCCGACGGATTCTGCATCGAGTGCGCGGCCGACGAGGTGGGGGAGGCGGTTGGACGCATCCTCATCGACCCGAAGGCGCCTGGCCAGCGCTTCGACGGCTATGCCGACCGCAAGGAGACGGAGCGCAAGGTGCTGCGCGACGTGTTCGAGAAGGGAGACGCCTGGTTCCGCACTGGCGACCTGATGCGCAAGGACGCGCTCGGCTACTTCTACTTTATCGACCGGATCGGCGACACCTTCCGCTGGAAGGGCGAGAACGTCTCGACCTCGGAGGTGGCCGAGACGATCACCGTGTTTCCCGGCATCCGCGAAGCCAACGTCTACGGTGTCGCCGTCGAGGGGCAGGACGGCCGCGCCGGCATGGCGGCGGTGGTGGCCGACGAGGACCTCGACCTGGAGGCGCTGCGCGAACACATCGTGGCACGGCTTCCCGCCTACGCCCGGCCGCTCTTCCTGCGCATCCGCAAGGAGATCGAGGTGACCGGGACCTTCAAGCAGAAGAAGGTCGAGTTGCGCAACGACGGCTTCGACCCCGACCGGGTGGGCGACGACATCTTTTTCCACGATTCCTCGGCCGAACGATTCGTCCGGCTCGATCGGGATCTCCATCAACGGATTCAGGCTGGAGACGTCCGGCTTTGACCAGTGCCGGCGTGCCGGACCTGCCCGCCGTTCAGCCACCGGAGATGAGAATGAGCGACCTGCCGAGCCTTTTCGCCGTCCTGGAATTCTGGTGGAAGGCAGGGGATGCGCGGTGGTACGCGGGCGGCGAGGAGTTCGACGGCCAGTGCCGCGACGGCTTCCTCGATCTGCTCGAGCATGCCGCGTCCGGCGGACTGGCGGATTGGGAGGACAGTCCGAGCGGGGCGCTGGCGCTTCTCATCGTCCTCGATCAGTTCTCGCGAAACGTCTTCCGCGGGACGCCTCGGGCCTTCGCCCAGGACGCCCGTGCCCTCGCCGTGGCGGAGCGTGCGGTGGCGGCGGGTTTCGACCGGGCCTATCCGCTGCCAGCCCGGCAGTTCTTCTACATGCCGTACGAGCATTCCGAGGATCTGAAGGTGCAGGAACGGGGCTGCGACCTGTTTCGCGCCACCGGCGACCAGGACGCCTACTACTGGGCACTGGTCCACATGGACGCGATCCGCCGGTTCGGCCGCTTCCCGCACCGTAATGCCATCCTCGGCCGCACCACCACGCCAGAGGAGCAGCGCTACCTGCAGACCGGCGGCTTCTCTGGCTGAGGCGGGATCGGGCCTGCACCGGAACCGTTTCTTAAGCGCTCCCGGGCCATGTTGTGCGGGGTCCCGCGTCCGGGCCGCCGAACGGGAAGCGAGAGCGTGCACCAGTCTGCTCCGGTCGAAAACCGGAAGGATGCGACCGGCATTGCCCGGATCGCGGCGCGGCTGCGCGAGATTTTGGCGGCGATCGTCCGCGCCGAGGACGACCGGACGCTCGCCCAGCGCACCGCGTTCATCGCGTTCTTCATCAGGGCCTCGAGCGCCGCGCTGGCGCTCGTCTCGCAGATCCTTTTGGCGCGCTGGCTCGGCTCGCATGAATACGGGATCTTCGCCTTCGCCTTCGTCACGCTGGTGCTCATCGGTGGCCTGATCCCGCTGGGGTTTCCGACCGCGGGCCAGAGGTTCATCGCGGAGTACACCGAGACTGGCCGCGCAGACCTCACCCGCGGCTACATCTTCGGCAGCCGGCTGTTCGTGGTCGGTGTGGGCACGCTGGTCTCCCTCATCGGTGCGGGGGGCCTGTGGCTGTTCGGCGAGAGGATTGGGGGCGACTACCTGCTGCCGCTCTACCTGATCCTGGTCTGCCTCCCGGTCTACGCGCTGATGGAGGTGCAGGACGGGATCGCCCGCAACTATTCGTGGATCGACCTGGCGCTGGCGTTGCCCTACCTGGTGCGTCCGCTGACGATCCTCGCCATCGTCGGCGGCACGATGCTGGTCACCGGCGACGTCGACGCGGTGACGGCGGGCTATGCCCTGATCGGTGCGATCTGGATCACCGGCATTGCCCAGATGATCCTGCTCGACATCAGGCTGCGCCGGCGTTTGCCCAAGGGCAAGCGCAGCTACGCCTGGAAGGGCTGGACGATCACCGCGCTGCCGATTTTCCTGGTCGAGAGCTTCTACATGCTGCTGACCAACACCGACGTGCTGGTGGTCTCGCTCTACATGGGACCGGCCGATGTCGGCGTCTATTATGCCGCGGTGAAGGTGCTGGCGCTGGTGTCGTTCGTGCCGTTCGCGGTCACAGCCGCCTCCGCCCACAAATACGCCGAATACAACACAGCCGGCGACGTCGCCCGGCTCGAGAGCTTTGTGCGCGACACGGTCCGGTGGACGTTCTGGCCGGCGCTGGCCGCGACGCTCGCCATCCTGGCCGTGGGCAAGCCGCTGCTGTGGCTGTTCGGCCCCGACTTCACCTCGGGCTATCCCCTGCTGTTCATCCTGGTGATCGGCCTGATGGCGCGCGCGATGGTCGGCCCGGTCGACCGGGTGCTCAACATGCTCGGCCAGCAGAATGCCTGTGCCACCGTCTATGCGGGCGCGTTCGCGCTCAATCTCCTCCTCAATTTCACGCTGATCCCCCGCTTCGGCCTCGCCGGGGCGGCATGGGCGCCCAGCACGGCGCTGATCGTGGAATCGATCTTGCTGTTCTTCGTGGCGAGGTCCCGGCTCGGGCTGCACGTCTTCGTTCTGGACAGGAGACGTTAGGCCTCGTCGCAAAGCGGGACGCTGGGCGGTCAAGGGGAGACGGTGCATGGTTGCGGCGGCAGGCGGTATTGGCTCAATCCTGATGGGCGCGGCGATGTCGCGAGCGGTGACGGCTACGAAGGTCGGATGTCAGGCATCACTCCGAAAGACCGATCCGCGCCACGTCGTCGAGGTCGCCAACTGGCGGATCCTTCGCGAGACCCAGCGCAACTGGAAGGATCTCGCCAGACGCGCGGCCGAGCCGAACGTCTTCTACGATCCCGGCTTCGCCCTCGCCTCGATCGCCGGGCTCGATCGCGGAGAGCATGTGCGGGCGGTGCTGATCTGGCGCAGCGCGCCGCCGGTCGAGCGGCCCTGCCTGCGCCGGCTGATCGGCGTGTTCCCCTATGTCGAGCGGCGGCGCTGGGGCCTGCCACTCGTTGCGGCGGAGGCCTACATCCACCCCTTCGCCATGTCGGCCGCCCCGCTGGTCGATCCCGAGCTTGCTGAGGAGGCCTGGGGTGTCCTGTTCGACTGGCTGGAGGCCGGCGGACGCTGCACCCCGGACGCCTGGATGTTCCACCACCTGCCTCTGGAGGGCCCGTCGGCCGATGCGATGCGCATCGCCGCCCGGCACCGGGGCATCGCCCTGCGGGCGATAGAGCCCCGCGAGCGGGCGGTGCTCGACACCCATGGGCTCTCGCCGGCCTGGCTCGACCAGGCGCTGTCGCCAAAGGCGCGCAAGGAGTACCGGCGCCAGCGCCGCCGCCTGGGCGAGCGTGGCCGACTGGAGCGCGCGACCGCCAGCCTTCCCCACGAAGCGGGTCCGGCAATCGAGGAGTTCCTGGCGCTGGAGGCGTCCGGCTGGAAGGGCCGAGCCGGAACCGCCGCCGCCCAGTCGCCCCGGATCACCGGCATGTTCCGTGAGGCGGCGGCAGCGCTTGCCGAGCACGGGCAGGTCCGCATCGACACGCTGCGGCTGGACGGACGTCCGATCGCCGCGACCATCACCTTGAGTAGTGGCGCGGACCGGTGGCTGTGGAAGATCGCCTATGATGAGGCCTTCGCCGGTTACTCGCCGGGCGTGCTGCTGACGCTCGACCTCACGGAGGAGGCGCTCGCGGAAGGCCATCCGATCCGATGGGACTCCTGCGCCCTGCCGGGACACCCGATGATCGACAGGATCTGGCGCCAGCGCCGCGCCTATGCGGACGTGCTGGTCTTCCCACGGCGGACCAGCCCGTTTCTTGCCGGCGCCGCGACCGCGATCGAGACGATGGCGCGGGGTGGCATCCGGCGATTGAAGCAGGCGCGGCGGCGCTTCGGCTGACGGATCGATACCCTCAGGCCCGTTCGCGCAGCAGCCTGCGGATCACCTTCCCGGTGGTCGTCAGCGGCAGTTCCTCCAGGAATTCGATCTCGCGCGGGTATTCGTGCGCCGCCAGACGCTCGCGGACGAAGGCCTGGATGTCCGTGATGAGGTCGTCGGAGGGAACCACGCCCTCGGCCGGCACGATGAATGCCTTGACGATCTCGGTGCGCACCGGGTCCGGCTTGCCGACGGCCGCGGCAAGGGCTACGGCGGGATGCGCGATCAGGCAGTCCTCGATCTCGCCGGGACCGATCCGGTAGCCGGCGGAGGTGATCACGTCGTCATCGCGGCCGACGAACGAGAAATAGCCGTCGGTATCCATCACGCCCTCGTCGCCGGTCTTCATCCAGTCGCCGACGAACTTCGCCTCCGTCGCCTCGTGCCGGCCCCAATATTCCAGGAACATGACCGGGTCGGGCCGCCGCACCGCGATCTGGCCGATCTCGCCGGGCGGCAGCTCATTCCCCTCAGAGTCGATCACGGCGACCCGGTGGCCGGGCACCGGCTTGCCGATGGCGCCCGGCCGTGACACGCCGATCGCGGCGCAGGAGGACAGCACCAGATTGCATTCGGTCTGTCCGTAGAACTCGTTGACGGTGAGCCCGAGCTCACTCCGCGCCCAGTCGTAGACTTCGCGGCCGAGCGACTCGCCGCCGCTGCCGATGGTGCGCAGCGACAGGTTCCAGCGCCGTCTGGGCGCCTTGACGGCGCGCATCATCCTGAGTGCCGTCGGCGGGATGAAAGCGTTGCGGACCCCGAACTCCGCCATCAGCGCGAAGGCGAGTTCGGGATCGAACTTCTCGAAACGATAGGCGACCACGGGTACACCGAAGTAGAGCGCCGGCAGCAGCACGTTGAGCAGGCCGCCGGCCCAGGCCCAATCCGCCGGTGTCCACATCACGTCGCCGGGCTGCGGCAGGAACTCGTGCGGCATCTGGACGCCCGGCAGATGGCCGAGCAGGACACGGTGTCCGTGCAGGGCGCCCTTGGCGGGCCCGGTCGTCCCCGAGGTGTAGATCATCAGCGCGGGGTCGTCCGGACCGGTGTCGGCGCGTTCGGCCAGCGGCTCGGCCGTGACGATCGTCTCCTGGAAACCCAGCGCGTCGCCCTGAGGCCCGTCGATCGAGATCACCGTCTCAAGGCTCGCCGGGCGCTCGTCGATCCGGGCGAGCTTGGCCAGACCCGCCGACCCGGTGATCAGCACACCCGCGCCAGAATCGGCGAGCCGGTAGGCGAGCGCGTCGATGCCGAACAGCATGGCCAGCGGCACCGCCACTGCGCCTATCTTGTAAACGGCGAGGTGGGAGATGGCGGTCTCCGGACACTGCGGCAGCAGCAGCGCGACGCGGTCACCGTGCCGAACGCCCGCCGCCGTCAGGACGCTCGCCAGCCGGTTCGACGCCTCCCGAAGCGCCCCGTAGGAGATCCGGTCGATGCCGCCGTCCTGCCGTCGGTGGATGATTGCGATCCGCTCCGGCTCGCCGGCGGCCCAGCGGTCGCAGCAGGCTTCGGCGATGTTGAACCTCTCGGGGATCTCCCATTGGAAGCGGGCCACGAGGTCGGCATAGGTGTCGGCGCGCGTCAGCATCGGGTCCTGGCGGGTGTGGTGCGGTGGCGCGGCAGCCTAGCCCGGATTGGCTGGCGGCGGAACGCCGACCAGGGCTTGCGCTTTTCCCGAATATGAGATTAGCTCCCGAATATGGACATATGCCCTGCGAACCCGCGTGAAACCGACCGCCGCATCGCGCAGCGGCTGCGCGCCCTGCGGGCCGAGCAGGGCTGGACGCTGGAGGAGGTCGCCCGCCGCAGCGGCGTCAGCCGTGCCACCCTGTCGCGCATCGAGAATGCCGAGGTGAGCGTCACGGCGGGCGTACTGGGCAGGCTCTGCTCTGTCTACGGGTTGCCGATGTCGAGGCTGATGTACCTGGTGGAGGAGGACGTTGCGCCGCTCAGCCGGCGGGCGGAGCAGACGGTGTGGAGCGACAGCGACACCGGTTTCAGCAGGCGCCTGGTCTCGCCTCCGGCCAGAGGGCTCCAGGGAGAGGTACTCGAGTGCCGCCTCGGACCCGGCGCATCCATCGACTATCCGGAACCGAGCCGCCCAGGTCTGGAGCATCATCTGGTTATGCTGGAGGGGGGGCTCCAGCTCACCGTCGACGGCGTCACGCACGATCTGCGGGAGGGAGACTGCCTGCGCTACCTGCTGCACGGTCCGACCTCTTTCCGCGCCTCGCCACAGACTGGCGCGACCTACCTCTTGTTCCTCGTGTGACGCGGAGCCGCCATGAGACTGCTGCCCTGCACCATCCGGGAGCCATCGGCCGAAGATCTGGGCCGCGCCCTTCCCGATCTCACCGCCTTGTTGCATGCCTGTGTGCACGCCGGCGCCAGCATCGGCTTCATCCTGCCGTTTCCGCGCGAGGAGGCGGAATCGTTCTGGAGCCGGGCCGTGCTGCCGAAGCATCGGCAGGGCGGGCTGGTCGTGCTCACCGCGCACGAGGGGGCGCGGCTCGTGGGCACAGTTCAGCTCGACCATGACACGCCGGCCAACCAGCGACACCGGGCCGAGGTCCGCAAGCTGCTGGTCCATCCCGATTGCCGGCGGCGCGGGCTGGCGAAGGCGCTGATGGCGACGATCGAGGAGCGGGCCCGCGCGCTCGGCCGCAGCCTCGTCACGCTCGACACACGTACCGGGGACGCCGCCGAACCGCTCTATGCGGCTCTCGGATACCGCACCGCCGGGGCCATCCCCGGCTACTGCCGCCATCCCTTCGCCGACCGGCTCGAATCGACGACGCTGATGTACAAGACGCTGTGAGGACGCGCCGAGCCGGGGCTCAGCCCTCCCGGGCCATCACCAGCACCCAGTAGACCTTGTACTTGGTGCCGGGCACGTAGACGGCGGCGATGCCCATGTCCTGGGCATCCGGCATCAGCATGGTCTCGCGGTGGGGCGGACTGTCGCGCCAGCCGGAGAAGGCCTCGGCCAGCGTGTAGTAGCCGGCGCTGACATTCTCCTTGACCGCAGCCTTGGTGTAGCCGGCTGCGGCCAGCCTGGCATCGAGCCTGCCGTCGGGACGGATCGCAGCGCCGCGATCGGCTGCGGCCGCAAGTTCACGGGCGTAGCCCCGCGCCAGCGCGGTCAGCCGCGGATCGTTGCGCACCGGCTGAAGGCCGTTGTTGGCGCGATAGGCGTTGAACATCGCCAGCGCCGCCTCTTCGTCGAGCCGGCCAGAGGATTCCGCCAGGTTGTGATAGATCGGCGGACGGACATTGGTCGGGGCTTCGGAGCACCCGGACAGGACGGCTGTAAGCGCGAGCACGGCGATCGCCGCGCCGGTCCGCAAGACTGCATTCTGGATCATTGATTGCCGGGTCTGCTGCTGGTTTCGCTGGTGCGATAGTGCTCGGGGATGCCTGACGTGTCGGGACGTTCCGGTTCGGGCTCTTCTGGTTCGGCTTCAGGCCGGCCCGCGGCCGGCTGCAGGCGTTCGATGCCCTTAATGTTGAGGTCGCGCTGCGGGAAGGGAATTTCGATGTCGGCTTCTCGAAGCCGTTTGAGGATCTCGAAGCGGATGTCGCTGCGCACCGTCAGCGATGTGTTCACGTCCCCCAGAAAGGCGAAGATCCGGAACACCAGCGCGCTATCGCCGAAGTCCATGAAAAAGACGCGCGGCTCGGGATAGGCCAGCACATTCGGATGGCTCCTGGCGATGTCGAGCAGGATGTTGCGTACCTCCTCCGCGTCCGAGCCGTAGCCGACGCCGATCTCGACGTCGATGCGCCCCATCATGCTCGAATGCATCCAGTTCTTCACCGTGCCGGTGATCAGCTCGGAATTGGGGACGATCACGGTGGCACGGTCGAAGGTCTCGATCTCCGTCGCCCGGATCGAGATCTTGCGGACGTTGCCCTGTTCCGCCCCGACCACGATCCAGTCGCCTTCCTTGATCGGCCGCTCCGCGAGCAGGATCAGCCCGGAGACGAAGTTGTTGACGATTGACTGCAATCCGAAGCCGATGCCGACCGAGAGGGCACCGGCCAGCAG
>JAEYRQ010000413.1 GCA_023435545.1 Pseudomonadota bacterium
GGATCGGACACGGCTATCTTGCGACCCACGGCGGCAAGGGCAGCAATCAGGCGGTGCAGGCAGCGCGATGCGGCGCCGCAGTCGCCATGGTCGGCGCGGTCGGCGACGACGGGAACGGGCGCGGCGCGCTGGCACTCTGGGCGGCGGAGGGCATCGACCACGCAAACGTTGTCGTGCGGCCGGGGGCGCCGACGGGCGTGGCGATGATCCTGGTGGATGCTGGCGGCGAGAACCAGATCGTCATTGATCCCGGCGCAAACATGTCGCTGACGCCTCCCGACATCGAGGCTGCGGAAGAGCTGATCGCCGGTGCCGGCCTCGTCGTGGCGCAATTGGAGACGCCGGTCGCGAGCGTTCGCCGCGCCTTCGGGATCGCCCGGGCAGCGGGCGTGACGCCCCTTCTCAACACCGCGCCGGCGCCGGCTGTGCCGATCGGGGAACTCGTGGCGCTGACCGACATCCTGATCGCAAACGAGGGCGAGGCGGCGAGCCTGGCGGGACTGCCGCAGGCGGATCGCTTCGGTCTGGACGCGGGCGTTTGCCTGGCGGACGCGATCGGGGTGCGGGTACTGGTAGTGACCGCGGGCGCGGAGGGTGCCTTCCTGTTCGCGCGTGGTACTGATGCCCTGCATCAGCCCGCGCCGCCTCTTGCGGAGATCGTCGACACCACCGGGGCGGGCGATGCCTTCATCGGCGCCTTCGCGGCGCGGCTGGTAGAGACCCATGACCTCGCCGCCGCCATGACACGGGGCGTCGCCGCCGGCTCGCTCGCCTGCACGCGGGCGGGCGCGGTCGCCTCGCTGGCGGCAGGGGAGGAGGTGCGTCGGCTGGCTGGGACTGCCGTTCAGATCTTGAAGTAGTCCGGCTTGCCGGTGGTCCAGGTCTCGCCCCACAGGTGCCCGCCGCCGGCGACATGCAGGACCTCGCCGGTGACGTAACCCGCCGCAGGTCCGCCGAGATAGGCGCAGGCCTCGGCGATCTCCCAGGTGGTGCCGACCCGCATCATCGGATTGGAGCGCGGATAGGCGGCGCGGGCCTCAGGCGTATAGACCTTCCAGCCTTCGGTCTCGATGGCGCCCGGCGCGATGCAATTGATGCGGATGCCGAGCGGCGCCCATTCCACCGCCAGGTTGCGCGACAGGCCGATGACGCCGGCGCGCGCGGCGACCGTGTGGGCGACGCCGTAGAGGCCCTGGTCGGTCACTACGACGATGTTGACGATCGAGCCGGGGCTGCCGGCGTCGCGCCAGCGCTTCGCGGCGGCCTGCATGACGAACCATGTGCCGTTGAGGTTGGTGTTGACGACGGCGTTCCAGCCCTTCGGCGCGAAGTCGATGGCGGCCTGCGGGAACTGGCCGCCGGCGCTGTTGACCAGAAGGTCGAGGCGGCCGTGCCGGCTCCAGACCGCCGCCAGCAATGCCTCGGCGGAGTCCGACTCCCGGATGTCGACGGCTTCGGCGCTCGCCGACAGGTCGTGCTGGGTGAGCGTGTCGACCAGCGCCTCGAGCTTCTCGGGCTTGCGGCCGGCGACCACCACATGTGCGCCGAGGCGGGCGAACAGCCACGCGGCGGCGCGGCCGATGCCGCCGGCGCCGCCGGTGACCAGCACGACCTTGCCGCGGAACAGGTCCGGCGCGTAGATCGTCGGATGGGTGGCGAGCGTCCGGTCGTCGAGGCCGAACCGCTCCGCGCTTGCCGCCGGCCCCTCCTCAGCCATTGCGGCGGAGATCCTTGAGCAACTCGCCGGCGATGATCATCTTGCGCACCTCGGTGGTCCCCGCGCCGATCTCCAGCAGCTTGATCGAGCGGTACAGCCGGTTGATCTCGGATTCCCAGATATAGCCGGAACCGCCATGGACCTGCACCGCCTTGTCGAGCACGGTGTGGGTCGCCTCGGCGGCATACATCACCGACGCCGCGGTCAGCATGTGGATGTCGCCGCGCCCGCCGCCGCCGATCTCCAGCGGTGCCGCGGCGGCGAGCGTTCGGTAGGTGAGGGCGCGCATCGATTCGATCGCGACATACATCTCGGCAATCATCGACTGGACCATCTGGAACGAGCCGATCGGCTTGCCGAACTGGCGCCGCGTCAGCGCGTAGTCGATTGAGAGTTCCAGCGCCCGCTCGGCGATGCCGAGGCAGATCGGCGAGATCATCGCCCGCTCCAGGTCGAGCCCGCTCATCACCACCGCGACGCCACGGTTCTCGCCGCCGACCAGGTTTTCGGCCGGCACGCGGCAGTCCTCGAAGACGAGTTCGGCGGTCTGGCTGCCGCGATAGCCCATCTTCACCAGCTTCTGGGCGACCCTGAAGCCCGGATAGTTCTTCTCGACGATGAAGGCGGAGATGCCGTGCGCGCCGGCTGCCTTGTCGGTCTTGGCATAGACCAGCAGCACGTCGGCGACGGGGCCGTTGGTGATGTAGATCTTCGAGCCGTTCAGCACGTAGTGGGCGCCGTCACGCCGCGCCGTCGTTGCCATCGAGCCCAGCGCGTCGGAGCCGGCGCCGGGCTCGGTCAGGCCCAGCGCGCCGATCGTCCGGCCGGCGCACAGGTCCGGCAGATAGCGGCCGCGCTGCTCTTCGGTCCCGTTGCGGTAGATGTTGTTGAGGCACAGGTTCTCGTGCGCGACCCAGCTCAGCGCCAGGGCATGGTTCCAGCGCGCGAAGGCCTGCACGACGAGCCCTGAGGTGGTCAGGTCGAGGCCGACGCCGCCGTACTCCTCCGGCACAGTGATTCCGAAGAAGCCCGCCTCGCCGATCTTCGGAAAGGCCTCATCAGGCCACCACTCCTCCGCGTCCATGCGCTCGGAGAAGGGGTAGAGCTCGGCGCGGGCAAAGCGGTCCGCCTGGTCGAGTATTTCTCGTTGGTCGGTGGTGAGATCGAAGGGCAGGTCGCCCGGATCGTTCGTCAGCCTCGCGTCGCCGAGGGCCTGCTGCATCGTCGCGTTTCCTTCCCGATATGCCATCGAGCCCGCCTCAACTGCGGCGCGGCCGAGACAGGGGTCCATTCGTCGCCTTTCGCGATCTGTGTTGCATACTAATGAACTCCACTCATTAAATCCAGCGGGATGCGTCGGCGCGGCTTTCGTGCGAACCAACCGCATGGAACCTAAGGAAAAAACCAGAAAATACCGCGCTGCAACGCGTCCTGCTGCACACGCGAAGCGACTGGATTGACAAAGCTGGTGAACTCCGCTCACCTAAAGATGAGGCGCACTTATCAATGATGCGCGACGCTGCCGGTCCCAAGGGGCGGTGGGCGAGGGAGGAACGAGGTTTGAGCGAGCTGGTCAGGAGCGAGCGCAGCGGCAGCGTGCTGACGATCGTCATCGACCGCCCCGAGCGGCGCAATGCGCTGAACGAGGCGGTTGCGGCCGGCATCGTCGCCGGCCTCGACGTCGCCGAGGCCGACCGCTCGGTCCGCGCGGTGGTGCTGACCGGAGCCGGTGACAAGGCGTTCTGCGCCGGCGGCGATCTGCAGCCGAATGCCGAGGGCACGCCCTTCACGATCGATCCGGCCGACCCGCGCCACTATGTGGCGGGCCTGCTGCGGCGGATGGATGCCTGCCGCCTGCCGCTGATTGCCCGCGTCAACGGCCATGCGCTGGCGGGCGGCTTCGGCTTGGTCTGTGCCTGCGATCTGGTGGTCGCGCGGGAGGACGCCCTGGTCGGCGTCACCGAGGTCAAGGTCGGGCTGTTCCCGATGATGATCCTGCCGTTCCTGATCCGCGCCGTGCCCTACCGCACGATGATGGAGATGTGCATTACCGGCGAGCCGTTCACCGCGGCCGAGGCGGCGGGCATTGGCATCGTCAACTACGCGGTACCGGCGGACGAGCTCGACGCCAAGCTCGGCTGGCTGCTGGAGCGGGTAACCTCCAAATCGCCGACCGGGATTCGGCTTGGCAAGCAATCCCTCGCCAAGATGCGCGACATGAGCGTCGACGGGGCGCTCGAATTTGCGCAGTTCATGCTGGCCAACATGGCCCGCACGCGGGATGCCCGCGAGGGCTTCGCCGCCTTCGCCGAGAAGCGCCCGCCCGAATGGACGGCGGAGTGAGCCGGCGATGACAAGGACCCTCAGGATCGGCTGCGGGGCGGGCTTCTGGGGCGACAGCCCGGAGGGGCCGGCCCAGCTCGTCCGTTCCGGTGGTATCGACGTGCTGATGCTCGACTATCTGGCCGAGATCACCATGTCGATCCTCGCCCGGATGAAGGCGAAGAATCCGGACCTCGGATATGCGACCGACTTCGTCACGATGGTCATGGCGCCGCTCGCCCGCGAGATCGCCGACAGGCGTATCCGCGTCGTCACCAATGCCGGCGGCGTCAATCCCGAAGCCTGCCGCGACGCCCTGATGAAGGTCCTCGGCCAGGCAGGTGTCGAACTCAAGGTCGCAGTCGTGCGCGGCGATGACCTCACCGGGCGCGTCGAGGCGCTGCGTGCCGCGGGCGTGCAGGAGATGTTCAGCGGCGCGCCGCTGCCGGACAGCATCGTCAGCGCGAACGCCTATCTGGGCGCCTTCCCGATCGCCGCCGCCCTCGATGAGGGGGCGGACGTCGTCATCACCGGGCGCTGCGTCGATTCCGCACTGGCGCTCGGTCCGCTGATCCATGTCTTCGGCTGGACGCCGGGGGATCATGACAGACTCGCAGGCGGCAGCCTCGCCGGCCATGTGCTCGAATGCGGGACACAGGCGACCGGCGGCATCTTCACCGACTGGCGCAAGGTCGACGGCTGGGACCGGATGGGCTTCCCCATCGCCGAATGCTTCGAAGACGGCAGCTTCGAAGTGACCAAGCCGGCCGGGACCGGCGGCCTCGTCAGCACCATGACGGTCGCGGAGCAGATCGTCTACGAGATCGGCAATCCGGCTCGCTATCTCCTGCCCGACGTCGCCTGCGACGTCTCGGAGGTCCGGCTGACGCAGGCCGGACCCGACCGTGTCCGTGTCGAGGGGGCGAGGGGCTCGGCTCCGACGACGAGCTACAAGGTCAGCGCCACCTACGCGGACGGCTACCGGGCCTCGGTGACGATGATGATCGCCGGCCGGGACGCTGCCGCGAAGGCCGAGGCCGTCGGCGCGGCGATCCTGTCGAGGAGCGCGCGTCTGATGAAAGAGGCCGGTTTCGCCGGCTTCACCGAGGCGTCGATCGAGGTCCTGGGTGCGGAATCGACATACGGCGCCAGCAGTCGCGCGCGCGGAACGCGCGAGGTGGTGCTGAAGATCGCGGTCCGGCATCCCGACAAGGCGGCGCTTGCGATCTTCGCCCGCGAGATCTACCCGGCAGCCACCGCAATGGCGCAGGGGCTGACCGGCTTCGCCGGCGGCCGGCCGGAGCCGCAGCCGGTGATCCGGCTGTTCTCCTGCCTCGTCGACAAGACGGACGTCCCGATCGAGATAGAGATCGGGGGCAGGAGCATTGCAATCGATGTGGCGCCAGGTGCGGCGGAGGCACCGCGAACTCCCTCGCCGTCCGCTCGTACCGTGACCGAGTTGCCGCCAGGATCGACGGTCGAGGTTCCGCTCGTGGCGATCGCGCATGGCCGCAGCGGCGACAAGGGCGACATCGCCAATATCGGCGTCCTGGCGCGGCATCCGGACTTCCTGCCGGTGATCCGCCGCCACCTCACCGCCGACGCCGTTGCCGCCTACTTCGCCCACCTCGTCGACGGGCCGGTGGAGCGCTTCGACTGGCCGGGGCTCGTCGGCTTCAACTTCCTGCTGCATCGCGGGCTCGGCGGCGGCGGCATCGCCTCGCTCAGGCACGATCCGCAGGGCAAGGCCTACGCCCAGATGCTGCTCGACCTGCCGGTGCCGGTGCCGGCCGCATGGGTGGAGCGTGGCGGACCGCTGGCCGAATGGGCGCTTGTGGCGAAACGGGAAAGGGTTTCCGCATGACGAGCGCTGCTGCCAAGCGCAGCTTCGTGCGCCTGCCGCGAGAGCGGCGGATGCGCGATATCGAGGCTGCCGCCCGCGAGGTGTTCTCGCGCAACGGCTTCGCCGCCGCCTCGATGTCCGAGATCGCCGCCGGCGCCGGTGTCGTCGAGGGCACGATCTACAAGTATTACGAAAGCAAGCGCGAACTGCTGCTCACCGTCATCCGGCGGTGGTATGAGAGCATGATCGCCGACTATCTCGAACAGCTTGCCGGCATCGAGGGCACGCGCGCCCGGCTGCGCAGCGTGATCTGGCAGCATCTCCGCTCGATCAAGGCCAATCCTGACCTTTGCCGGCTTTTCTATGCCGAGGTGCGAACGCTCGACGACTACTACGACAGCGCCCTCTACAAGCTGAACCGCGACTACACCCACGTGCTGATGGACATCCTGCGCGACGGAATCGCGCGTGGCGAGGTCAGGCCG
Source organism: Pseudomonadota bacterium (assembly GCA_023435545.1). Classification (GTDB taxonomy): domain Bacteria; phylum Pseudomonadota; class Alphaproteobacteria; order Rhizobiales; family Tepidamorphaceae; genus Tepidamorphus. Next base: position 6,368 of record JAEYRQ010000413.1, read on the forward strand.
GACATCTCGGTCACGCTGGTGCGCGACGTGATCTTCGGGGGAGTGGAGCATCACGTCACCTCCTTCCTCGCCCGGCGCGGCGACTTCGACCTGGAGGTGGTGACCCGGCAACTGACCGACATGGTGATGGCAGGCATTGCCCTCCCCGAGAAGGCGCCGGCACCGCTGGATGCCGCCCTGGAGCGGCTCGAGAAGGTGGCCGAACGGCTCGACCGCGCCACGGCGGGCGAGGGCTGAGCCATGCTGGCGCTGACCAACGTGCAGATCATGTACGACCGGGCGATTGAGGCGGTGCGCGATGTGTCGCTCAGCGTCCAGCCGGGCCAGATCGTCGCGCTGCTGGGCTCCAACGGCGCCGGCAAGTCGACGCTTCTGAAGGCGATCTCCAACGTCCTCTATCCGGAGGAGGGCGAGGTGCTGCACGGCGAAATCACGCTCGACGGCGAGAGCATGCTGGCGATGCCGGCCAACGAGATCGTCCGCCGCGGCGTCGTGCACGTGCCCGAGGGTCGCAGGCTGTTCCCGCTGATGACGGTCGAGGAGAACCTCACCATGGGCGGGTTCCTCCGGCCAGGCGGCCAGGTCGCGGCAGGCCTCGACAAAGTCTACGCCATGTTCCCGCGGCTGAAGGAGCGGCGCTCCTATACAGCCGGCTATCTGTCCGGCGGTGAGCAGCAGATGGTGGCGATCGGCCGGGCGCTCGTCTCGCAGCCGAAGCTGCTGATGCTGGATGAGCCGTCGCTCGGACTGGCGCCGCAAATCATCGGCATGATCTTCGAGACGATCGTCGCGCTCAATCGCGAGCAGGGGATCTCGATCCTGCTGGTCGAGCAGAACGCGGCGCTGGCGCTGCAGATTGCCCACTACGGCTACATCGTCGAGAACGGCCGGGTGGTGCTGGAC
>JAEYRQ010000495.1 GCA_023435545.1 Pseudomonadota bacterium
GGTCTGGGCTGCCGAGATCGACGACCGCGTCGGCTCCGGCGGCCATCGCGGCCTCCGTCCGATGGGGGCCGCTAACGCCGGCGATCGCGGTGCCGCCGAGCGCCTTCACGAGGCCCAGCGCGGCGACGCCCACGCCGCCGGTGGCGCCGGTGACCAGCACCCGCTCGCCCGGCCGGAAGCGGCCACGGCGGACGAGCGCGTAGTAGGCGGTCTGGTAGACGAGCCCGTGGCCGGCGGCGACGTCGAACGGCATGGCATCGGGCAGGGCGTAGGTGTTGACGGCGGGCGCCAGCACCTCCTCGGCATAGCCGCCGTTCTCGACATAGGCCATTACCCGCATGCCCGGCTGGAATCCGTCCACGCCCCTGCCGATGGCAGAGACGATTCCGGCGATCTCCTTGCCGGGGCTGAATGGCAGCGGCGCGAGGTTCTGGTAGGTGCCGCGCACGACCAGCAGGTCGGGATAGTTGACGCCCGCCGCATGGACGGCGATGCGGACCTCGCCGGGTCCGGGGACCGGCGGATCCTCCTCGGTCTGACGCAGCGTTTCCGGCTCGCCGTGGGAGAGGATGCGGATGGCGCGCATCGTCGGTTGTTCCGTCCCGCTCAGTTGCCGTCGGCCAGCGCGCGGGCGATGACGAGCTGCTGGATGTCGTTGGTGCCCTCGTAGATCTTCGAGCCGCGCACCGCGCGGAAGATCCGCTCGACTTCGAAGCCCTCGATGTAGCCGTTGCCGCCGAGTGTCTGGATCGCGTCGGAGCAGACCTGCTCGCCAGTCTCGGTCGCGAACAGCTTGGCCATCGAGGCCTCCTTCAGGCAGGGCCGCCCCGCCGACTTCAGCTCGGCGGCGTGCAGCACCAGCAGGCGGGCGGCTTCCAGCGAGGTCGCCATCCGCGCCAGCCGTGCACCGACGAGCTGGTGCTCGATGATCGGCTTGCCGAAGCTGGTCCGCTCACGGGCGTAGCGAATAGCGATCTCGAGCGCGGCGCGCGCCATGCCGATCGCCTGGGCGGCGATGCCGATGCGTCCCCCCTCCAGGTTGGCCAGCGCGATCCGGTAGCCCTGACCCTCCTCTCCGAGCAGGGCGTCGGCGGGTACCTTCAGGTTCTCGATTGCCACTTCGCAGGTGTCGGAGGCGTTCTGGCCCATCTTCTTCTCGACCCGCGTCACCTTGTAGCCTGGGTCCGACGTGTCGACGACGAAGGCGCTGATGCCCTTCTTGCCGGCGGACGGGTCGGTGACGGCGAAGATCAGCGCCATCTCGGCGGTGCGGCCGCTGGTGATGAACTGCTTGACGCCATTGAGGACATAGCCGTCATTCGTGCGCTTGGCGCGGGTGGCGATGGCCGCCGCGTCCGAGCCGCCCTGTGGCTCCGTCAGGCAGAAGGCGCAGACCATCTCGCCGCGGGCCAGCGGCTTCAGCCGCTTTGTCTTCTGAGCATCTGTCCCGTACTCGAGGATCGGCATGCAGCCGACTGAATTGTGGCCGCTCATCAGGGTCGAGATGGCGCCGTCGCCGGCCGCGATCTCCTCCAAGGCAATGGCGTAGGACAGGTAGTCGAGCCCGGCACCGCCCCATTCCTCGGGGATCGTCATGCCGAGAAAGCCGAGCTCGCCCATTTCACGGAGTATTTCCCGCGGAAAGCCCCCGGCTGCTTCCCATGCGGCGGAATTCGGCCTCAACCGTTTCTGCGCGAAGGCGCGCGCGGTGTCGCGCACCATCTCCTGCTCGGGCGTCAGAATCATCGTCGGGCTCCGCTCCCTGCCGCCGCCATCTCACAGAATGAACGGTCGTTCAGTCTCAGGATGCGGCTCGGAAGGTGTTTGTGTCAAGGGCTTGCTGGTGGTCGGTATAGCGAACAGCCGTTCAACCAAGGAGATTTGCGGGCGCGTGCGCAGAGTAGACGCACGGTTTGCGGATCAGGCTGTCCGGGGGCTGTTCAGGAAGCAGGAAGCAAGTGCGCCGAGCAGGGTGATAGCCGGCAAGACGGACAGGGCCGAAAGGTAATGCCCCGTCTGATAGACCGGAACGCCGTCCGCCATCATGCCGTCCCACTGCAGGTCCAGCAGCCAGCCGATCAGCGGTTGCAGCAGGCCGCCGCTGGCGGTCACCGCGGTGTTGACGAAGCCGAAGACGGCCGGAGCCGCTTCCGGCGGATTGGCAGCGCGGGCGCAGCTGAAGGTCAGGATCATCGTCGCGCCGGCGGCCCCCGAGACCAGAATCAGGGCGGCCAGATGGGCCGATCCGTAAACCGGCAGGTAGAGCAGCCAGCCGAGCGCGCCGGCGCCGGCGAGCCCCCCGGCGATGAGGATCTGCCGCCACCAGCCAGTGCGGTCGGCGAACCAACCGATGAGCGGGGCCGCCACCGCCCAGCCGATGAACAGCAGCGAGGCCTGGCCCGCGGCCTCGGCGCGGGTGAACCCGTAGGCGGTCGACAGGAACGGCACCGCCCACAGCCCGGCAAAGGCGAGCATCGGCCCAGTATAGGCGAGGCCGACGCCGGCCGCGAGCCACGTCTGTGAGCTGCGCAGCGCGGTTCCGAGCAGTTTGTGAATCGGCGGAGCCTTACCGGCCCCGGGGCTGGCTGCAACAGCAGTACCGGGCGGATGATCGCGCACGACCAGCCAGAACAGCACCGACAGGATTGCGGCAACCACCGCTATGCCGAGGAGCGTCGCCCGCCAGCCATAGCCCTCGACCGCGAGGCTGAGGGGATACTGGCCGAAGACGGCGCCGCCCATGCCGAACACCTGGCCGATTCCGGTGAGCAGGACGAAGTTGCGGGCGGGAAGCCAGCGGGTCGCCAGCGTCAGTGTGCCGACCCAGCCGGCGGCGGCGCCGACACCGATCAGGATGCGGCCCAGATAGGCGAGGGTGACGTCCTCGGCGAAGGCGAAGATCAGGTTGCCGCCGACGCAGATCAGTCCGAAGGCGGTGAGCAGTATGCGGGGGCCGATCCGGTCCATCATCAGCCCGATCGGGATCTGCATGGCAGCGTAGGCGTAGTAGTAGCAGGCGGAGAGATTGCCGAGGATGATGGCGCTGACCGCGAAGTCGCGCATCAGGTCCTCGACCATGACGCTCGGCGAGACGCGCTGGACGAAGGCGAGCAGGAAGAAGGTCGCCCCGAACAGCCAGCCGAGCACCCCGCGCAGCGGCAGGCGCGCGGCGGTCGACACCTCCCTGGAGCCACCGGACTGCAAACCGCCGCTGGTCATTGGCCGTTTCCTCGTTCTAGAATGAACAGTCATTCAATGACCGAGCGCTGTCAATTCGTGCCTGTGGCATCGGCGGCGCCAGGAGAAGAGGCGGGCATCGCGGCACGCGACACCCGCAGACGATCGGGAGGTCGACAGGTGAGCGGACTGAACGAGTTCCTGGCCGGACTCCGCGTGATCGACCTCAGCCGGCATCTGCCGGGGCCGCTGGCGACGCTGATGCTCGCCGACATGGGCGCGGAGGTGATCAAGATCGAGCCGCCGGCGGGTGACGAGCTTCGCAGCTTCGGCATGGCCGGCGCCGAGGGCCGATCCCGCTATTTCGATGCAGTGAATGCTGGCAAGTCCTCGCGCAGGCTGGACCTCAAGCAGGAGGCAGGACGCGCCGCGCTGCTGGACCTCGTGGCGGACGCCGATATCGTGGTCGAATCCTTCCGGCCGGGCGTGCTGGATCGGCTCGGGGTCGGGTTCGGCGTGATGCGGGCGCGAAACCCGAGGCTGATCTGCTGCGCGATCAACGGTTTCGGAGCGAGCGGGCCGCTGGCGGAGCGCGCCGGCCACGACATCAACTATCTGGCGCTGGCGGGCAACCTCTCCTTTAACGGCACGCGCGACGAGCCCGTCGTCGGTATCCCGCCTGTGGCCGACTGCTCCGGCGCGTTGTTCGCGCTGACCGCAATCCTCGGCGCGCTGCACCGGCGCGGCGTCACCGGCGAGGGCTGCGACATCGATGCCGCGCTCGCCGATGCGGTGATGCCCTTGCAGCTGTTCCAGGTCGCGGATGTCTCGGTGGCGGGGTTCACGCCCGGCCGGGCCGGAGCGCTGACCAATGGTGGGGCGGCCTGCTACCGGATCTATGCGACATCCGACGGCCGTCACGTCTCGCTCGGAGCCATCGAGCCGAAGTTCTGGCAGGGTTTCTGCGCGGCGGCAGAGAGGCCGGACTGGGTCGCCCGCCATCACGAGCCGATGCCACAGACGGGCCTGGTCGGCGAGGTTGCGGCGCTGTTCGGCGCAATGACGCTCGCCGAGGCAGAGGCGCGATTCGAGCAGGCCGACTGCTGCTTCGCGCCGGTCATGTCGCTGCCGGAGGCGATGGCATCGCCGCATGTGGCGGCGCGCGGGCTGGTGGTTAAGGGTGAGGACGGACTGCTCCAGGCGCTGCTCCCGGTCCATGTCGACGGCAGACCGCCGCGACCCCGCCGCCCCTTCACAGAGGCCTGAACCAGGAGATCGTGCCGATGCCA
>JAEYRQ010000643.1 GCA_023435545.1 Pseudomonadota bacterium
CCGCAGCAGGGCGCACCCGCACCCGTCGAAGTACCAGCGACAGCAACCACCGCACCGCCGCCGTCGGCCGCGCCCATCGGCCCCGCCGCGCAGGCCCCGCGGCAGGATGCGGCCGCGTTGGTCGTTCGTGCGGCGCCGCAGAACCCGGCAGCCCCGCCTGAAGCCTCAGCACTGGCAACCCCGCAACCGGCCGCCGATCCGTCTGCGCCCGCCAAGTACCTCGGTAAGGCCGCCACGATGCCGCAGGCGGTGGCCCGCGAAGCTTCCATACGCTCGCCGGAAGACGGCCAAAGCGAATTGGCACGGTTGCTCCATCGCCAGGAGCCTGACCGGCAGCCGCCGGCGTCCCGGCGCCCGGCGCCCACAGACCGGGCGGTCCAGCCGTCCCGGCCCGAGCAGGTCGCCTCCGCGCAGCAACCGATCCGAATCCCCGGCGACCTTCAATCGATGCAGGCGATGCAGGCCACGCCCGATGCCGGGGCGGACGCCCGGTCAGACATGCCGCCGTCCAGTCTGTTCATCCTGCAGGCATTTGATGGCGAGGCACCGGTATCGTCGCTCAATCTCGACGCGGCGCGCCTGGATTCGCCGCTCCGGCATCCCGCGTTCAGCGCGGCGCGACCGGACATGCAGGCCGTCGCGCTGCGCATCGTGCAGAAAGCCGACGACGGCGCCCGGCGGTTCGAGATCGAGTTGGATCCCCCGGAGCTCGGCCGCGTCGAGGTCCGCCTCGAATTCGGCCGCGACGGCCGGGTGAAGACCCACCTGCTGGTCGACCGGCCCGATACGCTGGACGCACTCCTGCGCGATTCGCGCGCTCTGGAACGCGCGCTCAACACATCCGGGCTGAAGCTCGAGGGCGGCATACAGTATGAGCTCCGCGACCAGTCGTCCTTCGCCCAGTCCCAGGGCGACAGCAACCAGGCCGACGGCCAGCCGGAGCGTTCCGGCAAGGATGCAGACGAGGGGAGCGATCCCGCCGACCCCTCCCCTCCCCGCCAGCACCTTGCCGGCACCGGCGGACTGGATCTAAGGATTTGAGGTAATTACATGTCCCTGAGCGCCTTATCGTCCATCGGCGGCAGCTATACATCGACGAGCGACCGGGCCACGATCGCCGACAACTTCGACACGTTTCTCACGCTGCTGACCACGCAGTTGCGCAATCAGAACCCGCTCGACCCGCTCGATACCAACCAGTTCACCCAGCAACTCGTGCAGTTCTCCGGCGTGGAGCAGCAGATCAAGGCCAACGCCAACCTGGAGGCGATGATCCAGCTCTCGGCGGCTCAGACCGCGACCCAGGCGGCAAGCTTCATCGGCAAGAAGGTGATGGTTGAATCCACCACCACCGACCTGAAGGACGGCAAGGCGGAATGGAGCTACGCTGCGGCTTCGGGCGCAACGAGCGCGACGTTCACCGTCCGCGATGCCGACGGAAAGGTCGTTTGGACGGAATCGAAGGAGATCACGGCCGGGCGCCATGACTATGCCTGGACCGGCCGCGACAACGAGGGTAATCAGCTCCCGGCGGGTAAGTACACGCTGACGGTGGAGGCGACCAACGACAAGGGCGAGACGTTGCAGACGGTCGTCGAGGTCGCTGCCTTGATCGACGGCGTGGATTTCACCGGTTCCGAGCCGCTCCTGATCGTCGGCGAGTATGGCATCCGTCTCAGCGACGTAAGGGCCGTGCTGTCGGGGTGACGACAACGAATAATCAACGACTTTGTCTCAAATTGAAGCCACTCCATTGAAATTGTTAAGAAACTACCCACCATTCCTTTAGCCAAATCTTAAGTCGACCTGCTTACTCTCTCGCACGTGTTGGTCAGTTGAGTGTGTGAGAGTATCGATGACCGATCAGTACCGACCGCGGGCGAAGTATGTGATAGGGCCCGATGGCAGTCCGCTCACGATCGCCGATCTACCGCCGAAGAACACCAAGCGTTGGGTGATCCGGCGGAAGGCGGAGGTCGTCGCCGCGGTTCGGGGCGGTCTGCTGAGCCTGGAAGAGGCTTGCGAGCGCTATACCCTGACTGTGGAGGAATTCCTGAGCTGGCAGCATTCCATCGACAAGTACGGCCTACCCGGCCTGCGCGCCACGCGCGTCCAGCAGTACCGGAACTGACGCACGACGCCTGCTTCGCCTCATCCGAGGTTCCTGACTTAGACGCCGGCCACCAGGCCGGCGTTTTCGCGTTTGCGCGCTTCCCGCAGCCGACCGCCCGCCGTGCCCATCCTCGTTAATGGAAGGCTTACGATCGGGGGCCCCGGTTCGCCGCAACTGTGCCATTCCGACCCCGCCGCAAACCGTCCTGGCTGCCGCGTTAATCACTTGTTTAGGAATGCAGTGGGAAATTCTTGCCGGGTCACCGCCGCGTCGCGTCGGCGCCTTGCCCATCTTTCGGTCGGACAGTTGGCAGCGGAACAGGCTACGGCAAGGTGCAGGGGGGGCTCGAATTCCTGAAGTCGCTTGGCGCCGCCCGGCTCGCCGCGATGGGCGCGGTGGCGGTGGCGCTCGTTGGCTTCTTCGCCTTCCTTATCGTCCATCTGTCCGCCGTGAAGATGGTGCCCCTCTACACCGACCTCGATTTCGAGGATTCGGGCGCTGTGGTGCGGGAGCTCGAGCGGCGGGGCATCTCCTACGAGTTGCGCTACGAAGGCAGCACCGTGATAGTGCCGGAGCCCGACGTGCTTCGCCTGCGCATGGACCTCGCCTCGTCAGGCCTGCCGACCGGCGGCGGCGTCGGCTACGAGATCTTCGACCGCGGCGACACGCTCGGCGCCACCAGCTTCGTTCAGGGCATCAATCACCTGCGGGCGCTCGAGGGTGAGCTGGCGCGCACGATCCGGGCGCTGGATCGTGTCGCCTCGGCCCGCGTGCACCTGGTGATCCCGGAGCGCCGGCTGTTCTCCCGCGACACCGTCCCGCCGAGTGCATCGATCGTGCTGAAGACCCGCGGGGCGCTCGGAGAGGTGCAGATCCGGGCCATCCGGCATCTCGTCGCCTCTGCCGTCGAGGGTATGACGCCAGGCCGTGTCGCGGTGGTCGACGAAGCCGGCCGGCTGCTCGCCGACGGAGACGGCGACCTGGATGCCGGCTCTCTCCTCGTTCTCGACGGCCGCCGTCAAAGCATCGAGACCCGGATGCGCAGCCAGATAGAGGACATTCTGGCCAGCAT
>JAEYRQ010000031.1 GCA_023435545.1 Pseudomonadota bacterium
CCGATCGCCCGTCCGCCGGCGGCCAGCACCGCATCGGCGGTGATCCCCATCAGCCCGACATGGCCGCCGCCATAGACGAGTTCGATCCCCTCGGCCGCCAGCAGGCGCCCGGTTGCCCGCGCCGCCTCTGCATAGGCCTCGTCGTTGCCCGGCTTCGATCCGCAGAACACGCAAATCCGCATGGCCGCAGTTTGAGGTCCGATTCGGGCGGAAGTCGAGTGACGCTTCGATGGCGGGGCGATTGGGGTACCGGGCCTGACTTGGCAGGTGCAGAGCTAGGTTGTCCCGACTCACCAATCACCCCCGTCATCCCGGACGGCCAACGGCCGAGCCGGGATCGGGAGGGCAGTCCAGAGGGGTCGTTGCGCTCCGATCCCGGCTCGCGCTCCGCTTGGCCGGGATGACGCAAGGTTGGAGAGTACGCCTATAGAACATGTGTCGCCGCTCGCGGCTTGACACCGCAGCCCCTGCGCAGCCCTCTCGGGCGAAAGCCACCAGCCACGGAGGACGCCCGCATGACCGACTACCGCTCGATCCGCTACGCGGCGGAGGGCCGCATCGCCACGATCACGCTGAACCGCCCCGAGCGCCTCAACGCCATCGACCGGCACATGCCGCAGGAGATCGAGGCGGCGGTGAAGCGGGCCAACGAGGACGACGCGGTGCACGTCATCGTGGTGGCCGGCGCCGGCCGCGCCTTCTGCGCCGGCTACGACCTGCAGGATTTCGCCGAGACGCAGGGGCTCAATCCCGGAGTCCAGGAGATGCCCTGGGACCCCATGCTCGATTTCCGGTTCATGTACGCCAACACCCAGGCCTTCATGAGCCTCTACCGCTCCTACAAGCCGACGATCGCCAAGATCCGGGGACACGCGGTCGCCGGCGGCTCCGACATCGCCACATGCTGCGACCTGATCGTGATGGCCGACGACGCCCGCATCGGCTATCCGCCCGCCCGCGTCTGGGGATGCCCCTCGGTCGGGCTCTGGGTGTTCCGGGTCGGCCCGCAGATCGCCAAGCGGCTCCTGTTCACCGGCGATCTGATCGACGGCCGCACGGCGGTCGATTACGGGCTGGCGCTCGAGGCGGTCCCGGCCGCCGATCTCGACAGCGCCGTCGATACGCTTGCGGGGCGCATTTGCGGCGTGCCGAAGAACCAGCTGATGATGATGAAGCTGATGATCAACTCGGCCCTCGACAACCAGGGCCTGACCACCACCCAGCAGATGGCGACGCTGTTCGACGGCATCACCCGCCATTCACCCGAGGGACTGTGGTGGAAGGCGCGTGCCGAGGAGGTCGGCTTCAAGCAGGCCGTCGCCGAACGCGACTCCGGCGCCCCGATCGCTGCGGCGGCGGAGAAGCGCCTGCCGCCCTGGCCGGCCTCGTAAGGGTCGACACGGATTCCGCGATTGCCGGGCACCATGATAACCTCGCGTTGACCGAAAAAGCCGCAATACCGTGACTTCGTCATCGAATCGCCGGAACACTGCCGGCGACGCCGGCGTTGCTGATCAGCAACTGCCGACACAACGATACGACAACCCGATCGGGAGAGATTGAGATGCGCACATTCGCCAAGTTTGCCGCCGCAGCCGCCGTCGCCACCCTGGCGGCGATCCCGGCGTCCGCCCAGGACCGCGTCGAGGCCGGTCTGCTCGAATGCTCGGTCGCCGGTGGCGTCAGCTTCGTGGTCGGCTCGACCAAGAATATGACTTGCGTCTTCAAGAGGGCCGGCGGCGGCACCGAAACCTATACCGGCAAGATCAACCGTTTCGGCATCGACCTCGGAATGACCACCCAGTCGTCGATCATCTGGGCGGTGCTCGGCCCGGCAAGGGACATCCCGCCCGGCACGCTGACCGGCAACTACGGTGGCCTGTCGGCCGAGGCGACCGTCGGCGTCGGCGTCGGCGGAAACGCCCTTATCGGCGGTTCCAACAAGCAGATCGTGCTGCAGCCTTTCAGCGCCCAGGCCCAGGCCGGCCTCGACATCGCCGTCGGCGTCGCGGCGATGGAGCTTCGCCTCGCCAACTGACCGTCGAGCGGCCGAAGAGCTGCTGACAATAAGGCCCGCGCCACGTCACCGTGTCGCGGGCCGTTTCGTTCGATCAGTGCGCAGCGAGGGCGATATAGGCCCCGGCGACGACGACCAGCAGAAAGAAACAGGCTGCGAAAGCCCGTCCATGGCTCATGCCGCAATCCTCCCCGTTCGAGGGGCCACCCAGAATTGGATGGTCGGCACATACTGTGGCAAGGGTGTGGTCCCAGAAGACGGCCACTTCGGATGCGCCCACCAATTCCCGCATCCGGTGCCCTATATAGGACCAAGCGGGTCGGGCGCGACTCGCTGGAGACGATCCGGACAGGGCATGTTCCGCTATTTCGAGACCATCATCCGGCCCACCGAGACGCCGCAGCGGCCGCAGCCGCCGGAGGGGCTGCTCGCCTTCTACTGGCATTTCGCCCGCCAGGCGAAGGGACTGTTCATTCTCCTGCTGCTGGTTGAGGTCACCCTGGCGCTGAGCGATGCCGCCGTGCCGTGGATCATCGGCCGGCTGGTCACCATGGTGACCACGATTCCCGCCGACAGGTTCCTGGCCGAGACCTGGCCGATGCTGGTCGCAATGGCGGTCGTCATTCTCCTCGCCAGGCCCGCCGCGACGGTTGCCCGCTCGGTCGTCTCCAACCAGGCGCTGTCGGCGCCCTTTTCCAGCCTGGTGCGCTGGCAGAGCCATTTCCATGTGGTTCGGCAGAGCTGGGGCTTCTTCCAGAACGATTTCGCCGGCCGCATCTCCAACCGCGTGATGCAGACAGGCTTCGCGCTGCGCGAAAGCCTCACCTCGGCGATCACCGCGGTCTGGTACATCGTCGTCTACGGCATCACCGCGATCATCATGCTGGGCGCCGCAGACCTGTGGCTGGCGCTCCCCGTGGTGCTGTGGTTCGCGGCATACGTCGCGACACTCGCCTATTTCGTGCCGCGCATGCGCGAGCGGTCCCGCCGGCAGTCGGAAGCCCGCTCGGCGCTGATGGGACGCATCGTCGACAGCTACACCAATATCCTCACCGTCAAGCTGTTCGCCCGCCCGCGCGAGGAGGACGACTTCGTCCGCGACGGCGTCGACCGCCACACCGATCTGCTCGAAGATCGAGGTGATCTGGAAGGCGATCC